>OMVC01000133.1 GCA_900314375.1 uncultured bacterium | reverse complement strand
TCAGAGCTTTTGCAAATAAAAGTTTGTTTAATATGAAAGAAGCCATTGAAGCAGGAATGGCAAGTAAAGAACCTTCAATGAGCGGATTAACCGGACAAGATTGCGACAGGTTACAAAAGCGCTATAAAACAGAACGTTCGATGTTTGGTGTTTTATTTGAAAAAATTGTAGAATACGCAATTGCAACAAGTGAAGAAAATATCAGAATGGGTAAAATCGTTGCTTGCCCGACAGCAGGTTCGTGCGGAATTTTACCATCATGTTTAGTCAGTGTAAGTCAGGAATATAATTATTCTGAAAGAGAACAAATAAATGCTTTAATAACCGCAGGAGAAATCGGTAGGATAATTTCTGTTAAGATGTCATTAGCAGGCGCTGTCGCAGGTTGTCAAGCTGAATGCGGAGTGGCTGGAGCTATGGCTGCTGCCGCGGTTTGCCAATTAAAAGGCGGCTCTATTCAAAAGATATTAAATTCATCTGCGCTGGTTTTAAAAAATATTCTTGGCTTAACATGCGACCCTGTCGCAGGATTAGTTGAAGTTCCATGCGTAAAGAGAAATCCGTTTCTTGCTGTTAACTCAATTACTGCGGTAGAACTGTCTTTATCAGGGGTTGAATCAAAAATCCCGATTGATGAAATCGTTGATGCTATGGCACAAACAGGAGCATTGATGTCTCCTATGCTGAAAGAAAGTTCCCAAGCAGGGCTTGCAACTACTAACACAGGCTTGAAATTTAAAAAGAAAATATTTGGTACACGATAACAGCATAATAAAGCAAAATACGCAAATAATTTTTTTACGCATTTTATTACTAATACCAGTTAAATCAAGGTACATCATGAAAATTTTACCTCTACAATATCAACAAAATACTAAATTAAATAGCAAAAGTCCTAGCACAAATATTATTTTCAAAAGAAATAATATTTATAATAATCGTACTGCTGCAATTAATCCGATTGCAATAACTTCGGTATCATTCGTAGGAAATCAGAATAAAATTCAGCGTATAAATGATATTTGCAAAAAATTATCTATCAAATGCGAACAAGATAAAGAAAGTGAGTTATTTATAATTTCACACTTCTGTATGCCTGAAACGAATTCAAAAGTAAATAATCCAATAACAGACGAAGAAATAGAATTGCTTTTTAATAATGTAAAAATTATTAACGGGAATGCTGATTTTAGCAAAACATCGTTGACAAATTTAGGCAAATTGCAAGAAATAAAAGGGAATGCAATTTTTACTAATTCTAAAATTTCTGACACAGGTGACTTGAAATATATAGGTCAAAGTGCATATTTTAGAAATTGTCCGATAAAAGATTTAAAAAATATTGAATATATCGGGGGAAATGCAGATTTTAGATTCTCGAATATAATCGATTTAGGTAAATTAAAGCGAATTGGCAGAAATGCATTCTTCTCGCATTCTCCTATTAAGGATTTAAAGGACTTAGAATTTATTGGAGGACGGGCTGATTTTTCATATTCTTTAGTAACATCCATAAAAAATACTAAAATTAATGGGTATGCTAATTTTAATTTTTCTAAAATTCCTTACACAGAAGCAGTTAAAGTTAAAACAATATACGATATTTAAGCATAATTATGGATATTTTATATCATTATTACAAGTTATGAAGTTTGACTGTTTTTATTTAATCTTTGAATTATAATTACCTTAAGGGAAGGAATAATTATATGAAATTAGCAGAAACAACAGCTCAAAACTCATTTAGGTACAGTTGGTTAATCAGAAGAATTTTTCCGTTTGTAAAACCGGTTTTGTTTAGAGTTATTTTAGGCTTTTTAGTTGCAATTCCAGTAGGCTTATTGGATGGAATTGTTGCTTTTGCGCTAAAGCCATATATGGATTATGTAGTAGGACAAAAAGATTTAGTTTTTAATTTATTTCATCACACATATACCATAAGCTGGAGTTCCATGGCTTTGGCAATACCATTTGCGGTCATATTATTCGCCGGAGTTCAAGGTGTTTTAAGGTACTTGAATACATATTTTGCTGATTGGACAAGCCAAAGAATTACCAATTCCGTAAAGGTAGCTTTGTTTGATAAACTCGTATATATGGATACTTCATTTTATGATGAAAACTCATCAGGTGCAGTATTAACAAGATATTTAACCGACCCTGAAACAGCATCAACCGGTATCGTAAACAATATAAAAAGCTTTATAACAAGCTTATTTGGTGCAATAAGTTTAATTGCAGTAATGCTCTACAGTTCTTGGAAACTCGCATTAGTCGGAGTTGTTGTTTTATGCTTTGCTTTTATACCTGTTGCATTGATAAGAAAAAGAGTTAAAGCAACTTCAAATAAAAATATGGTTCTTGGCGGTAACATTACAACCATATTCAACGAAACATACATAGGAAACAGAGTTGTTCATGCTTATAACCTTGAGGAACAGCAAAAATCTAACTTCAAAAAACAGATATGGGATATGTTTAATAACAATATGGCTTTAACAAAACGTGCCGGATGGATGAGCCCGTTAATGTATTTAATCGCATCAACAGGGATTGCCTTTGTACTCTGGTACGGGACATCACTTATTACAAGCGGTTATATGACAGCAGGAAGTTTTGCATCCTTTGTAACATCATTATTGCTTTTGTATAAACCTATTAAGACATTAGGAAACACGCTTACAGGCTTACAGACGATATTTGTTGCATTAGGACGTGTATTTGAATTATTTGATTTGCAACCTGATATTAAAGATTCAAATAATGCACTTACAATGCATGATTTAAAAGATTCCATACAGTTCCACAATGTTTCATTCAGCTACAATGGTGAGCATAAAGTATTAAATAATATAAATTTAAAGGTTAATAAGGGCGAAACTATTGCTCTTGTTGGCAACTCCGGCGGAGGAAAATCAACTCTTGTAAATTTAATTCCAAGATTTTATGATATAGAAGAAGGAGTAATAACTATTGACGGAACAAATATCAAGGATTATAGCCTCAAATCGTTAAGAAACAATATTGCAATGGTTTTTCAAGATAACTTTTTATTTTCAACAACAATTAGAGAAAATATAATGATGGGAAATTCGAAAGCTACGGAAGATGATTTACAAAAAGCAATTAAAGCAGCTCATTTAGAGGAAATGATAGATGAACTTCCAGACGGAATTGATACAATGTTAGGAGAACGCGGAACATCATTATCAGGAGGTCAAAGACAAAGGGTAGCAATAGCAAGAGCCATGATTAAGAATTGTCCTATAATAATTTTAGATGAAGCAACATCGGCGCTTGACAATAAATCAGAGGCTATTGTCCAAAAAGCGCTCGATAACTTAATTGAAAATAAAACAGTTTTTGTTATTGCTCACAGACTTTCTACTATTCAAAACGCAAATAGAATTGCTGTTATAAATGAAGGTAATTTGTCTGAAATTGGAACGCATGAAGAATTGATGAATATTCCGGACGGTCAATATAAGACGTTATATAATATGCAATTTAAAAATCAGGAAACAATGATTTCAGGAGGTGTATAATGAAGGGTATTATACTTGCAGCAGGTGCAGGAACAAGATTATATCCGGCATCTCAACCAATATCAAAAATTCTTTTACCTATATATGATAAACCAATGATTTATTATCCGTTATCGACGCTAATGCTTGCTAACATTAAAGATATTTTGATTATTACAAATAAAACCGATTATGATAATTTTGAAAAATTATTAGGTGACGGTTCACAATTTGGAATAAATATACAATACAAAATTCAATATGTGCAAAAAGGAATAGCAGACGCATTTATTATCGCCGAAGACTTTATTAACGGGGATGATGTTGCACTTGTGTTAGGCGACAACATTTTCCATGGTTTTGGATTTTCAACAATGCTTAAAGGTGTAATTTCGCGCCACGACGGAGCAACAGTGTTCGGCTACAGAGTAAATGACCCCGAAAGATTTGGGGTAGTTGAATTTGACGAAAACATGAAAGCTTTATCATTAGAAGAAAAACCGCAAAATCCGAAATCAAATTATGCTGTAACAGGACTTTATTTCTATGATAAATATGTTTGTGAGTATGCAAAATCACTTACGGTTTCAGCTCGCGGAGAGCTTGAAATTACCGATTTAAACAAAATATATTTGCAAAAAAATAAACTTAATGTTGAAATTTTAGGACGCGGTTTTACCTGGCTTGATACAGGGACTCAGGATGCAATGCTTGAAGCCAGCAACTTTGTTCGCACTATTGAAAAAAACAAAGGTGAGCAAATATCTTGTCTTGAAGAAATCGCACTTTATAAAAGTTTTACAACCCCAGAACAACTTGAAGAAAAACTATCAAAATTTAAAGGAAAAAGCTCGTACTATGATTATGTCTTTAACCTTATAAACCAGGAAAAATTAAAAAAGAACAATCCCAAAAAAGTTTTATGCCTATAATAAAAATCCGCAAAATGATTTGCGGATTTTAATATTTCTTAATATAAATCTAATCTTAAGCAATTTTTATCAAATGATTTAACTTTATATCTATGTAGGTAAAAAATGAAAGGTTAGGTATTATTATGACAGATTTTGCAGTTCAATGCGCGGCGAAACCGGCGATATCCCCCTTCATATCTAAAGACAAAGGCGATATCGCAAATCGTGTTCAATGCGCAACGGAACAAGTAAAAAATTCGCTGCTAACGGGGGCAAAAGTCGGAGTTGTTGCAGGTACAACCGGTTTACTTGCGTATCTCGGGAAAAAGAGTCCTGCTTTAGTACAAAAATTCGGACAAGTTGTAGGCAAGGTCATAGATAAGGTTTTAAAAACGACAAAAGGCTCTGCAAACCCTAAGTTGGCAGCAATTGGAGCTGTTTTACTCCCTGCAATGGCTGCATTAAGCTACATTGTCGGAGAAGGAATTTATAAATCTGGTCAAATTGATCAAAAATACACTGACGCAGCAAAGGTTGAAGCCAGAGAAAAAGGCTATTTGTTATAAGTCGCAGTGTAGTAGTAGGGCGGAATAAATTAAATTGTAAATCCGCTATTAACAAACAGGTAATCAATTTAGATTACCTGTTTTTACTGTACATAATATGAAAACAATATTATAAATAATTTGCCAAAATACTTTTTACGTAATTTTGGGTCTCTTTATATGGCGGAATACCGGAATACTTGTCGACAGCGCCTGAACCGGCATTATAAGCAGCCAATGCAAGAATAACATTACCGTTATATTTATCGAGCATAGATTTTAGATATTTAACGCCGCCTTCAACATTTTGAGTAGGATTATACGGGTCTCTTACCCCCAAAGCTTTAGCTGTCGCAGGCATTAATTGCATTAACCCCATAGCACCTGCTTTTGATTTTGCTTTCGGGTTAAAACCTGATTCTTGTTTTATGACAGCTTGTACAAGTTTTTCATCAACACCGTTATCACGAGCAACTTTGTTAATCATATCAAGCAATTGCGCTTTTTGTGCATTCCCAGGCTTTGAATAATCTCTTGTAGCTTCGTTTACCTCTTGAATGGCCTTTAATAATACAGGATTTTTAATCCCTGTTTTTATATCACCGTCAAAATCAACTAAAGAATCTGAACCCTTGTAAATATTACCATTTACATTTAATGAGTTTGGATTAAGCAGCAATGAACCAAAGTTTGCACCTGCTGAAGCAGATAAAACTTTTTCGAAAGACTGAACATTATTACTTGACGGAGGATAAATCGAATCTATTGAATTTGGATTATTTTGCGGGTTGACTTTGCGATTCATGTTGTTTACATAACTGTTCAATTGAGCAGCACGTTTAACAGCAGCATCTTTACCGCTTGAATTAAGCATATTCTGTATCATTTCAGAGAACATATTCTCTTTCCTCCCGCAATTATATTTTACTTTAATAATTAAATACAGGTATCATACAATATAATGATTTTTTTTGTTTAGTCAAAACTAATTAGCCTTAAACTTTTTAACATGTTTAAATATATAAATAATTGCAACTATAATACAAGTTACAATAATAACTTCATCAAATTTGTGCCATAACGGCAAAATGTCATCTAAATGCTCGCCGAATTCAACCCCTACTTTAACGAGTGCATAGCACCAAATTAATGAGCCTAAAAAAGTCATGCTAAAGAAAAATCTTTTTTTAGCTTTCAATATACCCGCCGGAAGCGAAATAAAAGTCCTTATAATAGGTAACATTCTGCATAAAAAGAATGCCCAATCACCGTATTTTTCAACCCATTTATCCGCATTTTCAAGTTCTTCTTTTGATACAAAGAAATATTTACCATATTTTTCAACAAATTTTCTTCCGCCAAAATAACCGATATAATATGACGGAATAGAACCCAACAAACAACCTATAGCACCTGCCCATGCTGCGATATGAAAATTTAATTCACCTTTAGACACAAGATATCCTGCAAATGGTAAGGTTGCCTCACTTGGAATAGGAATATTGCATGACTCCAACGCCATAATCCCCATCAACCCCCAAGCTCCCGCAGCCGATATAATATCCTCAAGCCAGCTGATAAAACCGGCTATTAAACTATCTAGCATAAATCTTATCTCCTCTATACATTAAAAATTCAAATTTATAATACCAAATAAATATAAAAAATAAAGTGTCCGATAAAAATACCGAACACTTTAAACCTATTTATGTTGACCACATAAATTACTTGCCGTTAACAGCAACTTTGAATTTTTTACCAGCTGAGAAAGCAGGAACTGTTTTAGCAGGGATTTTTAATTCTTTGCCTGTTTGAGGGTTTCTACCGATTCTAGCAGCTCTTTTACGTTGTTCAAAAGTACCAAAACCAACTAAAGTAACTTTTTTACCTTTTTTTACAGTTGTTTGAATAGTGTCAATTAATGCACCTAAAACTTCTGAAGCTTCTTTTTGAGTTACACTAGCTTTTTTTGAAATTTCTTGTACTAATTCTTCTTTGTTCATAATAAAACTCCTTCTTTTTGTGTACTTCATCACTATAGCAAAAATTTTGAGTAATGCAAGTATTTTAAAGAAATTTAACACTTTTTAACATAAAAAACGTATATTTAGCTGATATTTCGTAACAAATATTATAAAAATGAAGCACTATGAGATATTTTTGATAAGATATTAATGAGGAAATTATGAAAGAGAGAATATTACTTTTTATAATAGTTATAGGTTTGACCGCCTTTATATATGTATTCCAAAGTTATACAGCATGGGGTTTAGGAATATTAGTTTCAATAATGGCAATTTATTCTTTATTTACATCGATTGCCACAAAAGTTAAGGCAAGAAAAGAATTGAAAAACCCTAAACATCATGACGAATCATACAAACCGTTTGTATCTGTTATGATTCCGGCACATAATGAAGAATCGGTTATTACAAAAACAATAGAAACTGTCTTCAAATTGGATTATCCGAATTATGAAGTAATTGTTATTGACGACAGAAGTACTGATAACACATCGCTTGTTATAAAAGAATTAGAAAGAAGATATAGCGGTCGTCTGAAAGTTTTAATAAGAGAAAAAAACGCATTCCCCGGAAAATCTGCGGTATTAAATGATGCGCTTAAGCTGGCTTCAGGTGAAGCAATTTTGGTATTTGATGCAGATGCCGAAATGTCGACTGATTTTTTAACCAAACTCGTATATGAACTGCAGCCAAAAGATGTCGGAGCCGTTCAGGCAAGGAAAGTAATTAAAAATAAAGACACAAACATTCTAACAAAATGT
Organism: uncultured bacterium; assembly: GCA_900314375.1. Classification (GTDB taxonomy): domain Bacteria; phylum Cyanobacteriota; class Vampirovibrionia; order Gastranaerophilales; family Gastranaerophilaceae; genus Zag111. The sequence goes on along the minus strand of OMVC01000133.1, from coordinate 8,993 downwards.
CAAAATAATGAAATGACAATGGACACTCATTTTCAGATAACAAGAGATGCCGTAAAAGGTGCTGTTGAATTGAGAGGAAACGGAGAACTTATAAAACGTGAAGCCTTGGAAGATATTGGCGGTTGGAATAATTATACAATAACTGACGATTTAGATATGTCTACAAGACTTCACATCAAAGGCTGGGATGTTCGTTTTTGTTATGATGCAATAGTATATGAAGAAGGAATAATGTACCTTATACCTTTATATCGTCAAAGACGAAGATGGCTTGAGGGAACTATTCGCAGATATTTAGAATATTTTGGCGACATTCTGACATCAAAAAAAATGTCGCTGCGAGTTCGATTAGACATGATTGCGTATATTTCCGAATTCATAATGCCCGCGTGGTTTATTATTGAAATAGCAATATTATTAATGAAAATTATAATAAAAGATGCGCCGGCATATATCTTATTTTCATCAATAATAATGGGATGTATAATAGGACTTTGTTTCATGCTGGCATGCAGGTATTCATTAAGACGTTACGACAAAATGTCCAGATTAGACGCACTAATACAATCCGTTTTGACTTCGGTTTATTTATTATTAATTTGGTTTCCCCTTGTATTATTTATCGGAACAAAAATTTTATTTATGAAAAAAGATATGAACTGGGGGAAAACAGCTCATGGCTTGATTCAACACGAGCATGCAATACAACGTGCAAAAGCTAAAATCAAACAAGCAAAAGACGAATTAAAAAAATTATTAAAAATGTAAGCAAAAAAAATATTTATACGTTTTAACATATTATGAATAGCAGGAGAAAATAATGACACTAACATTATCAGTAGAAGATGTAAAAGAAAAAATCAGAGCAGTACCGAATTTTCCAAAAGAAGGTATCATATTTCGCGACATCACAACAGGAATAAAAGATGCTCAGACAATGAAATTTATGATTGATTATTTATGCGATCAATATAAAGATGAGAAAATAGACTATATAGCCGGCATAGAAAGCCGCGGATTTATTTTTGGTATGCCTATGGCATACAGAATGAATTGCGGATTTATTCCGATAAGAAAGCCGAATAAACTACCTGCTAAAACTATATCAGAGTCTTATTCTCTTGAATATGGCACTGATACAATAGAAATTCACGCAGATGCAATTGAACAAGGAGCAAACGTTTTAGTAGTTGACGATTTGCTGGCAACAGGCGGAACGGCAAAAGCTGCATGTTCGCTAATAAAAAAAGCCGGAGGCAATCTTATCGGTGCAGCTTTTCTCATAGAATTGAATGATTTAGAAGGCAGAAAAAAATTAAATGATTGCGGAAAAGTAATTTCTATGCTACAATACTAATATCTAATAAACTAGGAGATAATATAAAATGAAAAAGATTGCAGTTTTAATGACATTAATGGTTTTGGCTCAATTATCAGCAGTTGCAGCCCCTGATAAGGTAAATTATTTCACGCCTTATTACAACCAACCAAACATTATTAATGGTAAACAAGTAAGATATGCTGAAAAGAAAACTCAAGTATACAAACCAAATGGTGACAACTTCTACATTCAAAAATATAATGTTGATGACTTGGAAGAAGCACCTTGGGTTAACGGTGGTAAAAGAAAATCATCATTCTAATATTAAATATATAAAACAGCCATCGAGTTCAGGTGGCTGTTTTATTTAGGTAAAAAATATACGGAAGCAAATGAGCACATATATAGATGCAGGAACAACATATACAAAAATAATTACAGACTCTGAAATTTTGAGTCTGGATGCTTTATATTGCAAAAATAATTTTAATTATTACATTTCTGATTCTCACACATTAAAAACTCTAAATTTATCACCAACATGTTCTTGTGGTCACATGACAGGTGTCAGCAACCATGAAAACGAAATTATTGCACTCGCCAGAGGAGCAAAAAAATATGTTGAAAATAACGCAACAATACTTGATTTAGGCAGCAGAGATGCCAAATGGATAAGCTTTAAAGACGGTAAATTCCATGATATGGATTGGAACACTTCATGCGCCAGTTCAACCGGCGCTACTGTTGAAATGCTTTTAAAATTTTATAACGTACAAATTAAAGATTTGATTTTTACCCCTGAAAAATATAATATTACCTGCGGTATATTTGGTCTTGAAAAGATAATGGATGACATATCGAAAGGAGAGAAAGCTTCTGTAGCCATTTCAAAATTTGTTCATGGAGTTGCTTATAATGCTTGGAAGTTTGCTAAAAAAACAGATAAATTATATTTATCAGGAGGATTTTGCGAGAATAAATGTCTTGTCGACTCGTTAAAACAATATTGTGAAGTTATATTGCTGGGCAGATTTGTATTATGCGAAGGATTAATTGATGAACAATCATGAACTTGGTGCTAAAGGGGAAAATATAGCCTGCGAATACCTAACACAAAACGGGTATGAAATTATTGCAAGAAATGTTCATTTTTCAAAGTTTTGCGAAATTGACATTATTGCTAAAATTAAGAATAAAACCATTTTTGTTGAAGTAAAGACAAGAAAAACAAATGAATTCGGAACACCGCTTGAAGCAATTACGAAAACAAAATATTCCAACATTAAAACAGGTGTTTTGTCTTATATTACGGAACATAAAATTAAAAATTACCAAATAGATGCAATTGGTATTACGTTAGAACCGAAACCTGTTATTAAACATCTGAAAAATATATAAAGGAAAAGCCCTCATTTCAATAAACGAGGGCAGCTGAGCAATCAGAAGAGTTGAGGATTTATACTTAAATATTAGCCTTTTAAATTCAAGCTTTCATTACCCTTAATGCCTAAAATATTTGAAATATATAGCCGATAATGTTAAAAAAAATTTGATTTTTTTTACTTTTGAGTGTAAAATATAAAAAAATAAGGAGTTATTATGAAAAAGATTTTAAGTTTAGTTTTAGTGACATCATTTATATTATGTGCAAACGCTGTAGATGCATATACTTTGTATGAAGCACCTAATGCGGGTAATATGGATTTCTACCCGATGATGCAACGTCAAATGGAAGAATATGAAACCCTTGATTTTATTAACAGTCCTGAAGAATATAAACAAAAACGCGAAGCAAAAGATGCCGGTAACAAAATCAGAAATTCAAATTTCAATCCTAACTATACACCAAATTATGGCGGAACGTATTTACATCCTGTTCATCCTGTTCAAATGCAATTTACAAAGGATGCTAACGGAAACATTAAAATACAAGGCATACATTCTAATAACGAATCAATTATAAAGTCTAATACATCCACAGAGGATAAATAATGAAGCTACTTGTAAAATGGCTTATCTTTGCCCTTATTATTATGGGTACTTGCTATTTGCCAGGAATTACAATAGAGAATTTTTATTATGCACTGCTTGTTGCTGCATTAATTACTATATTTAATATGTTTGTTAAGCCTATTATGAAATTAGTTGCATTGCCAATAAATATGTTAAGTTTAGGTTTGTTCAATCTTGTTATAAATATGGGCTTATTATATGCAGTAACATATTTTATACCGCAATATAAAATAACAAGTTTATTAAGCGGTTTTATCGCATCAGTAATAATAGCTGTATCATACAGTCTTATAAAAAATTCATAAATATTCGTTTAAAAGCGCTTATATATATTTTTTTTACGTTGTTTACTAAAATTTCGTTTATTATATTAACTTTTGTAAAGATTTTTATATACTCAAATTTCAATGTATAGTTTGATATTGGATATGAGTATATATTTTTTATATACTGTTTTATTATAAATTTCTGTTACAAAACTTTACATAATGACTTAAAAAAAGCAATTATCAAATAAACAAATACTTTATATAATTACGAGGACACTAACACAAGGATTAGAACAATGGGTTTCTTATTAGGCGCATTTGGAAAACTTCAGGCTGGGGCGAGATACAGATCTCTCCAAGCACAGATGATGCGCGTTTCATCAAGATTGAGACGTGCGTCCCGGGATGTTGCCAACATGGAAAAAATGTTGGACCGCCAACAGAAGTCTATGACTAATGCTATATCATACCAATCAATGGCAGAGGCTAACGCGGCTCAACAAGACTTGTGGAACAGCAATATGTCAAAATATAATGGTGTAGACCCAAGTACACTTAATAAAGATCAACAAGCAGCATACTCTACAGCTCAAGGATTATTTAACCAGCAATTTGCACAAGTTAAGACTAATATTGAAATGAAAGCTGCAATGCAAAAAGAGCAAATAGAAAATTATTTCCAATCAATAAAAGATACACAATTAGAAGCATTAAAGGACGAAGAAGATTCACTCCAATTAGAAAAAGAAACATTAGAAACACAAATCCAAATTGCAAAACAAGATTACGAAGCTTGCAAGGAAATGGAAAAACAAGACGCTCAAATGCTCAAGCCAAGTTACACAGGCGGCGGTCAATAATAAAAGATTTAATTCGCAACAACTCGACTCTCGAATCAACAATTCGGGGGTCGAGTTGTTTATAGGTAATTATAGTTTCTAAATTTACAACGTGACATTAACTAAAAAATATTGTATAATCATACATAAGATAATATTATTGAAAGGGAAGTATATGAGAGAGTTAGTTTCTGAAGGTCAAGAAGTTTTGGTAATACCTCAAGATTTTGATTTTGCAAATAAAGGTATAGTAACGGAAGTCAATGCCGGTGATTTCACATTAGAAGTAAAATATCCTGCCGAAAATATATTAGAAAACACATATTGTGAATTTTATACACAAACCAAATACGGAAAATTATATTTTGATTCCTATGCAAAAGAAATAAACGGTAACAAGTTAGTTATTGCAAGTCCTGCAAAACACAAATTTTTACAAAGACGTCAATATACCCGTATAAAATTCATAAATGATCTTGTAATGAATTATCAAGGCAAAGATTACAAAATTTCAACACTTGATATATCTGCAGGCGGTATGAAAATTAAAACACAGGAAAAAATTGATATTGAAGGCTCATATAACATTACAGTTCCACTATCTGAGGAACAATCATTAGATTGCATATATCAGCCGATAAGAATTGAGAAATCAACAGAAGGCGGATATGTAATTTCCGGACAATTTGTATACAAAAACAATCATGATAAAATGATTCTTACCCAATATTGTGCAAAACGCAGTGTCGAAATAAAAAATAAATAGGAAAATAGAATGAGCCTGGTAAATTTACTTGAACAAAAGACCAATAAAGTATTGTTCACAACACCTTCGCATGGACAAAAAAACGGATTATATGAACAATTAGAAAGTTTATACAAACGCGACATTTCGGAAACAGAATATCATAATCCGCAAGATGCTTTAGCGCGTGCGCAATTATGGGCACGTTCGGTTTATAAAACTTATTCAACTACATTTTTAACGAACGGCTCGACAAGCGGCATTATTGCAGCAGTATTATCTTGCACGCATGTTGGAGATAAGGTTCTGATTGCATCAAATGCTCATCCTTGCCACTTTAATGCGGTTCGGCTTGCCGGCGCAAGAGCATTGACATACGATCCTGATATTGATGAAAACTGGGGCGTTCCTTTGGAAACAAGACCTGAAGTTATAGAATATTTTTTAAACAGATACGACATAAAAACTGTAATTATAACTTCACCGACTTATGAGGGTATAATATCTGATATAGAAGAGATAAAACGTATTTGCGAAAATCATGATGCATACTTAATCGTTGATGAAGCTCATGGTGCGCTATATCCGTTTTCAGACAGACTACCACTTTCGGCAGTGAATGTCGCTGATTTTACGGTTCAATCACTGCACAAAACAGCAGGCGGGCTGAATCCGACAGCTTTACTACACTGTAACTGCGAAGTAGATGTAAGACCTGCGCTTGAAATGTTTACGACAACATCACCGTCATATCCTTTGCTTGCTTCAATTGAAGTTAATATTGCGTATCTTGACTCAAAGGAAGGCAAAAAAGAAATTGAAAATCTCATAAACAGATTAGATAATATTAGGATGCGCTGTTCCGGCTGCGAATTTTTCGGGGACGATCCGACCAAAGTTTTAATCAGAGTACCGGGAGTTTCCGGCTATGAGCTATCACAAATGTTATATGAAGATTTTGGAATAGAAGACGAAAGAACAAACGAAAAATCTACAATGCTTTTGTGCGGTATAGGTACAGACAAGAAAAAACTTGATAAGTTACAGCATGTACTATCAAAATTATAATATCAGCATGCAATCACCATAACTAAAAAATCTGTATTCACTATCAACAGCATGCTTATATGCATTGAATATAAACTCTTTACCTGCGAATGCACTAACAAGCATTAGTAATGTTGATTTTGGCAAGTGAAAATTAGTTAATAATCTGTCCACAATTTTGAATTCATACGGCGGATAAATAAATAATTCCGAGTGGTCTTTACAAGCTTTTATACAACCGTACTTTTGGTAAGCGGTTTCAAGTGTTCTGACACTGGTTGTACCAATTGCAGTTAAGCGTTTACCTTGCGCCTTTGCATTATTAATCTTATCGGCATTTTCTTTTGTTATTTCAAAAGTTTCCGAATGCATCTTGTGGTCTAATATATTTTCACACTTTACGGGTCTGAAAGTACCCAATCCGACGTTTAAAGTTACATAAGCAATTTCTACCCCTTTATTTTCAAGTTTTTGAAGTATCTCTTTTGTAAAATGTAACCCCGCAGTCGGTGCCGCAACAGAGCCTTCATCTTTTGCATAAACAGTTTGATATCTTACGGTATCAAATTCACGCTGTTCTTCACTTTGAATTTTTCTTTCAATATAAGGCGGCAGCGGAATATTTCCCACTTTATGCAAAATTTCAAATAAATCTCCGTTATACTGAAGCTCTACAAGCCATTCCCCGTCATCTTCAAGACGCTTTAAAGGAATTGCTTTTAAATCATCACAAATTGTTATAACCGTATCTGGTTTTACACGTTTTGAAGGCTTTATTAAACAAGACCATAAATTTGAGCCTTCAGATTGCGCTTCCAATAAAAAGACTTCGATTTTAGCCCCTGTATCTTTTGTTCCGAACAAACGTGCAGGAATAACCTTTGTGTCATTTAAAACAAGAATATCATTTTCATCAAAATAATCAGTAAAATCAAAAAAATGCTTATCCAAAATTGATTTATCAAAACGATTTAAAACCAACATTCGAGAATTTTCTCTTTTATCTGCAGGCATCTGCGCTATTAAATTTTCAGGTAAATCATAATCAAATTCTGAAATATTCATAATACTAATTGATTTTCTTTGCGTTTTTTAATTCTAAATCGTCAACCGCTTCTTTTTTCTTTTCAGCTTCGGCATCTATTTGCTTATTTATGATAACAGTTTGAACAATTTGAATAACATTGCTTGTAATCAAATATAATAAAACACCTGCCGGAATAGGTATAATTACAAAAGTTGCAATTATCATCAACGGCATAAATGTACCCATCGATTTTTGAATAGCAGCCTGTGTCGGGTCTTGAGAATCAGTTTTTGACATAGCCATCATGATTTTTTGCGAAATAAACATTGTAACCGCAAATAATACTATCAGAATTATTACATCCCAATGCCAAGCTCTGTTAACAGGGACAGTCGGAATAGTTGCAGTCAACACTCCGTCTTGAGCATCACTTCTTGTAAATATTACTTTTTCATTTTCACGTATATTTGAATTTGTTACAACAACTTCCGCTTTTTCAACCTTCAATAGTTGGCTGAAATCTTTAACTTTTAAATTACCTAAACTGAAATTAAGAGTTAAATCTTTCCCCGGTTGGATATCTCCGTCAACTTCCAACGCTTGAGCAGCATCTGAAACTTTAATATTTTTAACTTCTTGTCCGTCAATATAAACAGTAGCAACATTACCTAAAACGAACTTATCCCCCGGAGCAACGCCAAGCTTTCCGTCTTCAGAAATTCCCGCAGTAGCTCTTAATGTAGTTGCCAAACTGTCAACAAACAAGAAATGCTGATTTCCTGCAACCTGTATAAATTGAGGACTAATCAATGCCGAATACAACAAAATGAATATAGGCATTTGAATAAGTAACGGCAAACATCCGCCCATAGGATTGAACTTATGTTCTTTATAAAATTCCATAAGCTTTTGCTGCATAACTTGCGGATTTGATTTATATCTGTCTTGAATGGCTTTTAGTTTAGGTTGAAGCGTTTGCATCATTTTCATGGAACGCTGCTGCTCAACATTCAAATGCCACAAAGCTAATCTGACAATTATTGTCAAAACAATAATCGCAATACCATAACCGCCTACAAGGTGTGCTAATTTACTTAAAAACCAAATTGTTGCTGATATAAAATCCACTTTCCCTAATCCTCTCTTGTGTAAATCTTTACCTGTTAAAGAGTATTATAAAAATACATTCAAGTCAAGGATAATTAAAGTAAATAATGGTGCGCATAAACGACACCCTACGAACTAGTTGAAAAAACTAAAAATGTAGAAGGATATTCATGTAATTACCCTAACAATGCTTATTATTATGAAGTAACAGTACCGTATGATTTATATAGTAAATCTTATAAAGAATTACCTATTGTGAGTAATTAACGCTCATATTTTGTTACTGACATATTTACAACTTCCTTTCTCTGATTTATTTCATGTGAAACTTTATTGATTAAATATGTATCAGTAGGGTGCGTTTATACGCACCAAAGCTTACAGTTTTTAATATGCGCTTATACGCACTTTAAAACATGGTATTATACAAATATGAGCAATTATCGAAGATATTTTATAAAAAATCATCCAATATTTATTACAATGGTTGCATATAACAGAAATGACATATTAATTAACAATATTGAATTGTTACGCAAATCATTTATAATAGCAAAAAAATATTATAACTTTGAAATTGTAGCAATTTGCGTGATGAAAAACCACATTCATATGATTTTATCAT
>OMVC01000144.1 GCA_900314375.1 uncultured bacterium | reverse complement strand
TTAAAACATTCCCGGAGGGCCGCCGCGACGTCTTGTTCCTGTTGGGGTATTTTTCGAAGATTTTTTACCGCCTGTTGAACTTAGTATAACTTTGTCACCGTCTTTTACTTTATTTGAAATTATTTCCACGTTTGTATCATCACTTGCACCTTCTTTTATGTTTATTCTTGTCGGCTCGTTACCGTCAAGTATCCAGATACCTTGTTCTTTGTATTTTTGTCCGCCAACTTCAGGGGAATATTTCAAAGCAACTGTCGGTGCGCATAAAACATTGGCACTTCTGCTTGTTATTATTGAAACATTAGCCGTCATCCCCGGTTTTAATTTCAAATCTTCATTGTCAACACTTACAATTACCGTATATGTTACAACGTTTGATGTTGTTGTGGAATCCAATCTGACTTGAGTAACTTCCCCATGGAAAGTTGAATCAGGATATCCGTCAAGTGTGTATTCTACTTCTTGTCCTGCTTTAACGTTGCCGATATCAGCTTCAGATACGTTCACTTCAATTTGCATTTTTTTCAAATCTTGTGCTATCGTGAATAATTCAGGTGCTTGGAAACTTGCTGCAACCGGTTGCCCAACATCTATTGCACGTTTGATAATTGTTCCGTCAACAGGAGCGATTATTTTTGTATATCCTAAATTTGTCATTGAAGTATTCAAATTTGCTCTTGCCTGTGCGATAGAAGCTCGTTGTGCGCCGATTGATGCTTGTTTTGCTAAGTATTCACTTTCAGCTTGGTCAAGTTCGCTTCGCGCTATAAAATTCTTTGAATAAAGATTTTTATAGCGGTTATAAGTCTTTTGAGCATAAACCATTTCTGCGTTTAATTTTGCAAGATTAGCTTCGGCATTATTTATTTGTGCCATGTTCTGGTCAACTTGTGCCTGAAAAGTTGCAGGGTCGATTTGAGCCAAAAGCTGTCCTTTTTTTACTTCAGAATTATAATCAACATATATTTCTTTCATCAAGCCTGATACTGTTGAACCAACACTGACAATGTTGACAGGGTTTATTGTCCCTGAAGCTTCTACAACCTGCGTTATTGTGCATCGTTCAAGTTCTTTTGTTTCATAATGCACTTTGTTGTCGGTTATATAAAATTTTAGCCATATACCGCCTATTAATAATAAGGCGGCTAATGCTATAACTTTTTTATTTTTTAATTTTTTTACGTCCATTTGATTTTTCCTCTAATGTTGCGCTAACCTTTTGAGGTAAAGCTATTACACTTTCTAAATTCGCTCTTGCTACGTTATATCGATATATTGTTTCAATATATGAATGCTGCGCGTTGTTATAATTAACTTTTGCATCCTGCAATTCTATGTAATCACCTAAACCGACATAATATCTGCCTTCTGCAAGTTGATAATTCTCAAAAGTCTGCTTAACTTTCACACCTTGGAGCGGAATTTGTTTTTCCAATTGAATCATATCTATATATGCGTTTTGTATTTCAAAGTAAATATCCTGTGTTAATTGGTCTAATGAACTTTGAGCGATATCAACGTGATATTTTGCGGCATCTACCTGATTTGTATGGTTCATTATATTTAATGAACTTGACAGATTTACCCCGACGTTAAACGAATTTGTGGTTTCCTGATCTCTAAAACCGTAACCTGCCGTTGCGGAGATTTCAGGATAATAATTCCTTTTTACATATAAAAGATTTTCTTTTAATGCATCTACGGTTGCGGAATAAGCTTTTATATCCGCTCTGTTTTTGTCGGCAATTTTTAAACATTCGTCAAATGAATACGGGAATTTTTCAAATTTATAATCCGTTAAAACTTCCAATTTTTCTACTGCCGTTGCAAATTTTGCATCATCAATATCCGTCGGTATTGAGGATATTTCGCCTTCTTTTATTTGTTCAAATTTTGTCAAATCAACAGGTGCAATATTATTTTCAATATTAAACCCGTCTTGCCCTTCGATATTGTATTTCGGGGCATTGGTAAGGTACATTGCATTGTTTAAATATACTATTGCATTTTCGTATGCCGTTTGAGATTGTATGAGTCCGATTTTAGAATCACTTAATGTAACTTCGGCATTAACAAGGTCAATTTTTGATTTTAAACCTTCATCGTAATAGGCTTTTGTACGCTGATAGTTGCGCTCGTTTATATCAACATATGCTTCGTTAATCAGAACCGCTGCACGAGCCGCTAAAAGTTGATAATACTTCTGCTTAACATCAAAAGTTATTTTTCTGACGGTATCATAAAAATTGTATTCATCGGCTATAAGGTAAAATCTTTGCATTTTTATTCTGGCATTTGTTTTACCAAAATTAAACAAAAGTTGGTTTATATTGGCATTAAGATTATATAACTTATTATCGTAGTTATATCTTTTTGTATGGGTGTCTGTGTAATTATATCCAGTCCCTACTCCGATTGTCGGGAAAAATTCGGAACGTGCAATTCCGACATTGGCTTTTGATATTCCGTAATTGTATCGTGCCTGTTTTATTGCGGCGCTGTTATTTAGTGCAATCCCGATACAATCGTTTAAACTTAATACAGAACCCTGTTTAATTTTTACGCTTGATGTATCAAAATTTTGTACGGAAGCTTTTGTTTCCCCTATCGCGAACGCTTGCGGACTAATCAAAAAAGTAGCAGCAAGCATTGTTGCTATTATTTTTTTATATATATTCAAATCCGTTCCTTCATACCTTATACATTTATATAACGATTAAAACATACTTTTGTTCATTTTTTGTCATATAAAAGAATGAAATAAAGTGTAGATTTAATTATTCGGAAGCTTTTACGGCAAAGTTAAATTTCACATTCACGCTATCCTGCTCATAAGACAAAGGTAAAGGCGGAAGCGGAGATGCGTTATGCAAAGCATCTATTGCGGATTTGTCAACGGCATCATTACCTGAAGATTTTACAATTTTAGGATCTTTTACTGTTCCATTCTTCATTATTGTATATTCAACCATTACTTCTGCATCTTTGTCGGTTTGAGGGGGAGTCCATTTTTTTGTAATTTTTTCATGCATAACATCCATATACGGCTGAAAACTGCCGTTATCAACTTTTTGGCTTTCATTATCCTGCGCTTGTGACTGGGTTGAATTTTTTCCTATTCCATTTAGTTCATAGGAATTTCCGCCAAAAAATACCACAGCCGTAACTATAACAAATAATATAGCCATTACGCTTATGAAAATTTTAGATGTTTTATCCATACATTATCTCCTTAATTTGCACTAAACGCGCTTTTTATTGAATTTTTATAATCGGGTTTTAAGATACCCTTTTCAGTTATAATCCCAGTAATAAGCTCATGAGGAGTTACATCAAAAGCGGGATTTATAACATTTACTCCTTCAGGACAAATATTTTTCCCGTTAATCATTGTTACTTCCTCGTGCGGACGTTCTTCTATTACTATTTCTTCTCCCGATTGAATATTTGTATCTATTGTTGATAGGGGTGCTGCGACATAGAACGGGATATTATGATATTTAGCGGCAATTGCAACGGTATATGTTCCGATTTTGTTTGCGGCATCCCCGTTTGCGGCAATCCTGTCAGCTCCGACTACAACCATATTTATCATTCCTTTTTTCATAAAATATGAACACATTCCATCTGTAATCAAAGTTACAGGTATTCCGTCCATTTTTAATTCTAATGTTGTAATTCTTGCACCCTGTTGTCTTGGACGGGTTTCGTCTGCAAACACTTGGATTGTCGGGTCTTTAGCAAAAGCTGAACGAACAACGCCAAGCGCCGTACCATATCCAACCGTTGCTAATGCTCCCGCGTTGCAATGGGTAAGAATTGTTGCGCCTTTTGGTACAACCATGGCTCCGTAATCCCCGATTTTTTTATTAATTTCAATATCTTCTAATTCAAGTTTCTTGCCGTTTATCCTTAATTCTTCTATAAGACTTTCAATATCGGAAGTTGAATTTTTAATTATTTCTTTTTGCTTTTCAACAGCCCAATACAAATTTACTGCAGTAGGTCTTGAGGTTACAAGGTAATCAGATTTATTTAATAATTCTTTTTTAAATTCTTCAAAGGATAAATTTTTATCTTTCAATTCCTGTGCATATAAAACAACACCATGCGCACCAGCAATACCGATAGCAGGCGCTCCGCGTACAACCATATTTTTTATTGCATCAAACATTTCTTGTCCTGTTTTTATATCTATAAATTCAAATTTGTCAGGATATTTTGTCTGATCTGCCATTCTTGAATATGTATCTATCCATTCTATTGTTCTGATTTTTGATTGAAATTCCGCCATTTTATTTTCCTTTTTATAATTTAAAATTGTTATTACTATTGTTATGTTTTTTCTCGTATATATCTCTGATTAAATTAATTGCATAATAAGTCGCAAGACCTGAAAACGCATTTGTAGTTGCTGTCAGTACACCCATAAACAATATTACAACAATAAGAAGCCAAATCGGTGAATTTATTATCATGGTTGTTAACAGCAAATTGGAACTGTATTGCGTTATTGCGTATATTATTGCGGTAATTATTGCATAAGTAAACGCAAAAGAAATATTAGCAAACATTCCTGCTATTGCACCGTATACGATACTGTCTTTGATGGTTTCCAAATCGAATTTGCCGTCCATTATCAGATAAATCATTACAAACGGTGCTGATAAGAATAATAATGCCAATAATACAACAGTTCCTAATATTGGAACAGGTGAAAGCACTCCCAAAATTATGCCGACAATTAAACTTAAAACTACAAAACTTTTAAATACGGATTTATCCATAAAAATATTTTAGCATTTTAAAAATATAAACACAATTTATTAAGTAAACCTTGCCTCAAGTCCTTCGCGTCTTGTGTAGCAAATAGCAATCGCAATAGAATCGACCGTATCATCAAGTTTGGGCAGTTTATCGACATTTAAACTTATTTTTACCATCTGTTCAACTTCTTTTTTTGTAGCTCTGCCGTAACCTGTAAGAATTTGTTTCACTTCAATCGGTGTATATTCATAAACAGGGATATTAAATTGTTCCAATGCCAACAATATTACCCCGCGAGCGTGGGCAACGGGCATAACGGTTGTATAATTTCTGAAGAAAAATAATTTCTCTATTGCACAAACATCAGGTTTATATGTTTCAATAATGGTACTGATGTCATTAAAAATTTCCAATAACCTTGCGCTCTCACCCTTATTTTTATCTGTCTGAATTGAACCTGAATGTTCCAGTACAATATTTTTCCCGTCAAAATCGAGAATACAATATCCGACTATCGCCATTCCCGGATCTATGCCTAAAATCTTCATAATGGTATTATATAAAAAAACAAAGGATAAATAAATATCCTTTATTTTTTTATTCTAATCATTATTACCTTTATTTATCGGAAGTGTAACCACAAGATATTCACCGTCAGTTTCTTTTTTAAGATTATTTAAATCTACATTATTCCCGAACATATAGCTTTGTTGAAATCGCAAAATATGTTCCTGATTTTTTGATTTTTTGATTGATTTTCCGTTTATTGTAAGGGTATTATTTTCGTTTATTATATTTACGTTGTTTTCATTATTGTCAAAAGCTTTTAAATCTATATAAATTTTATATTCATCATCATCTTGTTTTAAACGGATAATATTTGATGTTTTTTCCTGCAAAATTTTGTTATTATTCCGCGCAAATTTTTCCATTCTGTCAAAATCATGCTTAATGAATTTTTCCATTCTGTAATCAGGATACAGCATAGCGTTTGGCATTAAAAATGATTTAAAATACCAATCAAGTATTACATAAGCAGCGCAGAATGCTCCAAGAAAAATTAAAATTCCCATCAAAATACATTTCCAAGCAGAACAATGATGTCCTTTATTTGAATCACTCTCTATTGCTACATTTTCAATATTTGTTTGATTTTCGTCCATTTTTATATAAAACTCCTTTCAAAAATTATAATAAAAGCTGACAAATAAATTTCAATCCCCTGATTGTATATTTATATAGTTTTTATAACTGAAATTAATAATGCATAAAAAACCGGTTGCATAAAATTTATGCAACCGGCTTTTTATTTATTAAAATTATTTGCCATAATTTTGTTTATATTTTTCAATCAAATTAGTTGGTCCGCTTGCTTGATTTCTTGTTTCATTACCGGTCATAACAGGAGCTGCAGTATTAACTTCTTTTGCAGTTTCTGAAGATTTATCATCTTTTTTGCCCATCCAATTTTCTACTTTTTTCGCAAACGGAGTGGCAATCAACGGAACTATTACACGTTTACCGACGATTGTAGCAGCTGCAATATCAAATAAAAACTTGAATAAATCTTTACCGTTCTTTTCAACTTTATCGAACACTTTTTCAAGTTTCATATATTTAGCAAATCCTTTGCCGGCTTTTGCTGCATTCATCTGCAATCTTGCAATTGTTTGGTTTTTAGCAAGCTCATTGAATGATTTGCCAAATACATTCTTAAATATCTTACCTGAATATTGTCTGGATAAAAAGAATAATGCTATTTGAGCTAAAATCATCAATCCGCCGTTAGTTAAGTCTAATGCTGCTACGAATTTACGTTTCTCATCAGGGATTTTTTTGTTATTTAAACTCTGAGTAACATACATAGCGCATCCGATACCATCTTTCAATACAATTGATGCGACCGTTGCTCCGGCAAGCACGCCTTCCGGATTTTTGTTCCAAGCATTACCTAAAGCTTTCAGAGGTCTTGTTTTTGATAAATAACCCATACCTTGTGCAATTTTGTCGATACCGCCCATTATTTATCACCCCCCAATCTTTTGTGCTTGCGCAACTTGTTGTTGTTGAGCCTCAGAGGATTTTTTCTTGACACCTGCTAATTTAGGGAAGAACAATTCCATAAATCTCGGGTATACCCAGTTCAGTGCCGTACAAGTGATTGGTAACGTGACGAAAACACCTACTAAAATCTTCGAAACCTGATTCCAACTCTTGTAATGATTTTTTACAAGCTCTTTATAACCTTTTGCTATATCTTTATAAATTTTATTCTTCAACGCTACCGGGTCTTTACTAAATGTATCAGTATACCTTAATACGGCTTCTGTTAGGCTGTCACTGTCTTTGAAGCAGCAACATTGTTTAATTTTTTCTATAGCTTTACCAATACTATCTTCTGTTGCTTTTGTAACATCTTTAATCTTGCAACCTTCAAGACGAGATTTAATTCTATGCAATACATCATTTCTGTCAATTAACGCTTCACGGTAATTTTCACGAGTATAACCTCCACGACTCTTGCACATATCTTTTATATAGTCTATACGATCCAAAGTTCTCTGAACTTTATATGCCCTTAAATCTTCCGGTTCATTCAATAAACCCTGTATGATACCTTGAAGTCCCGAATCTTTTTCTTTCTTTAGGGCTTCATTAAGCATTTTATTTGTTTTGCCATATAAATCTTTGAGTTTTACCGGATCATTGGTAGCCTTTATATCTTTCCAAGGATTATCGGCAAACATTTGTCTGATTTTGCTTTCCTGTTCTATAAATATATCAGCTTTATCTAAATATTCGTCAATTTGTTTATCTGTTTTTATAAGTTTTGAAGCATCTTTTTTGTATTCTTCAATCTGTTTGTTAACAAGGTCTGCGACTGCTTCAGAGCCAAGTTCTCTTTTCCCGAGTTTAATTTTACCATCAGCAGTAACTTCACCTCCCACATATATTTTGTTATCACGTTTGAAGGCTTCTGTTATATCTTCCAGCTGTTTATCCCTGATTGCTTCAACTTTGTCATTAACAAGCATATCGTATTGGTCACGCAAACTAACTTTTTCACCATCACGAATTTTCTTCGGACCAAACCAGGAAGAAATTAAAGACGGTTTTTTAATTCCACGTTCTTTTAATGCTTTTTTGACATTATCTTTTACATAAGTTTCAGTATTTAAATATGATTGATCAAGATTTTCTCTAAAATTCTTTGCTCTGTCTGCTTTATTAAATATGGCATCTAAACCTTTATCAATATATTTCTGTACGCTTGCCTGGAATAGTATTGCTAATGCTGCAGAAATCGGCTGCCTCATTGCCGTATACAATTTTGTATTTTTTAAATCTTCTTTTTCCTGCGGAGTTGCATCTTTTTTAGGCTTTACAAACGGGTTAAATCCGATAAAAATCGGAGCAACCGCACCTGTTCCCAATGCCGTCAATAAAATACCTCCGATTTCACCTTTTAACCATTCCGCTTTTTTCATTTTAAGAATAGCTTTTTTGTTATGAATTAGATTCATAACATCTTTTTCACCCTGAGAGATTCCGGTAAAACTTTGCTTCGAAGCTTTTCGACGGGAGGAAAAACCTGCCGGAACTCCGGAATTAAAACTTTGATTTGCAATATCTACTTTCATAACTACCTATACACCTTCCATTAATATAGAGTCCTAAACAGAAAAAAAATTGCTACTTTTTTATTGAATATTACAAAATATTAAGTAAGCTCTTTTAGCAAAAAATTCAGGATGTACAAACAAAAAGCAAGACATCCTGAACCTTATTCTATTTTGCAGAAACGACGTAAAACATTCTTTATTTATTTTCCTTGTAAAAATCATTCAAAATTCCGTTGAGTTTATCCATATCGCCGAAATCACGATTTTCTAATTTTTCACGAGTATCTTTTTTTGTATTTACAAGGAACACTGTAGGAAATGCCGCAATCTCATATTTTTTTACAACATCAGCATAGTTTTCATCTTCTACATTTATTTTTACAAAATTGAAATCGTGCTTATGTGCTTTATACAATTTTTCATATATCGGCATGAATCTTACACAAAATCCGCACCAATCTGCATAGAATAAAATTAACATAGGTTTTTTAGATGCAACAGCTTTCTTATAATCCATACCAATTTTATACTCTGACGGTTTTTTAGTAGGAACATCCGCTGACGGCCTTGCAGGTTTTTCCGCACTTGGTGCAGAAGGAGCTCCGCCTGATAAGAATTGCGTCAACTTATATGTTTGAAATGCACCAAAAGTCGTTGATATAACAAGCAATGCGAGCAAACATACAACCGTAGCGTGTTTCTTATCCATATTCTCAAATACTTCCTTAATACCCATTTCGCCCTCCTTAAAAAAATAAATTAAAGGTATAACATATTAAAAGAATACACCGAAAATAAAATTGTAGTGGGCTTTTAAAAAATTTTGCTTAATAAATCGTTACAAACACTTTAAAAAATATATATTATAGTATATACTTATTATATATACCCAGAAATCGTGTTTATACCCCATATACGGCAAATATGCCGTAAAGCTTATGCTGCAAAAAAATAAGAGGAGTTTTATTTATGTTTAGAGATGAAAAGATTGTGCAAATGAAGAAGGCTTACAACGGTCCGGAAAGAAGAAGCGAACCAAGAGAAGACAATGTTTTGAATGCTTACATCAGAGAAATTCAAAACTACCCGCAATTAACTCTTGAAGAAGAAAGAGAGCTTGCAAAAAGAATTTCCCAAGGTGATGCGGAAGCAAAAACTAAACTTATTCAGGCCAATCTAAAACTTGTAATCACGATTGCAAGAAAAACAATTCACATGTCGGGTTTGCCCTTTGTTGATTTAATTCAGGAAGGTAATTTAGG
>OMVC01000129.1 GCA_900314375.1 uncultured bacterium | reverse complement strand
GAAGAAGCGAAGAAAGCCGAAGAAGCGAAGAAAGCCGAAGAAGCAAAGAAAGCCGAAGATGTTGGCAATACAGAACCTACGATATCTCTACAAGAAGCAAGAGTCATGTGTAATGATGATAAATTAATTGAATTAGCTACTATAGATGGCAAAATTCATAAAAACGCACTTGACATTGCAATGAAATTTAAAAAATTGACTAATAACAGCTACTTTAGTACAGAATTTTTACTTAAACAATGCGGTGGCAATTATAAAAGAGTTAATGAACTGATAGATAACATAACAACTCAACTGGATAATTGTGGATTAGAAATAAGACATAGCGGCTCAATAGGAATAAAAAATTTAGATCAGGGAGTACGAATAGATGATCCTCGTTTTAAACAATTCAATTTAAAACATTTAGCAAATGAAAGTTACTCCATAGAAGATATATTGTTTTTCTGTACACTTGGAAAAGGCAAATATATAGATTCTTTATGCACCGGAAATATAGCAGAAGATCTTAAAGCGGCATTCGGATGTAGAGCTCTTTTATCACCTACAGAAATTATTAGAATGGGAAATATGGAAGATGATATTGCAGCATTGATAAGCCATACCTTACACAGCAATCCGACCCCTATCCAACGTACAGCTTTAGGTGAATACAAAGGAGATGGTTTCCTGGATATACAACTTGGAAAAGCGCCGGAACTTGCCAAAGCTCTTGAAGAATACTTATCAAATAACCCGTTAAAAAAATCAATTAAAGTTATTAGAGAAGATGATTATGATATTCTCAACAACCTAAAATTTGCCGATGGAGTTACTCTAAAAGATGCCATAACAAATCCAAAATATTTTAATCGACTTTCTGATATAAAAACACTTGAAGGACAAAGTTTTATAAATGACAGGTTTATGAGTACTGCCGTTGGCGTAGGGCAGGGTGAGCGTCAAGTAAATTGGGAATTTGAGGTTTCCGAAGGCGTCGGAGCTACTTACTTGGATACAATAGGACTTGCCACAGAAAGAGAAGTTCTGCTAAATAAAGATTTAAAAATTACTATTGTAGAGATTAATGAACCGGGTCCTGGGAGTGTTGTACGTATCAAAGCAAAAGTAGAAAAAGCCGACACAAATACAAAAACTTCACAAACACCACAACAATAAAAACATTGTTGCAGAAACAATTTGATAAAATGGAAGATAACAGAATAGTAGGTTGGCTTTACCTAAATCCGTCCTACTAAATAAAAAAAAGTTGTCCTTTGACAACCTTTAAAAAATTAGCGGGTGACCGGGCTCGTCTTGCTACGCTCGCTGTAGACGGCTTACGCGTCGGCTCATTTGTCTTGCCGACCGCTTGACTATTTCGCCGACGGCTTCAGCCTTTGCTCGCTTGCGCCGAACCGCAAAACTTCGGTTCTCACCCTAGTCACCCTCAATAAAAAAAGTTGTCCTTTGACAACTTTTAAAAAATTAGCGGGTGACCGGGCTCGAACCGGCGATCTTCTGCTTGGGAAGCAGACATTCTACCACTGAACTACACCCGCAAAAAATCTTTTGCATGCATAATATACCACAACAAAATTAACCTTGCAATTAAAAATATGTTGAATAGCTGAATAGTTTTAAGGTTTAAAAGTTAAATATTGCAAAACTTACTCAAAATTGATTTATCAAACAATTGCATGACGCTCTTGAATAATTGAAATAATCTTATTTAAAAATGCTTTATATCTTGCTCTGTCAGCTTCTCCTGACAATACAATATCCGCAATTTCTTTGCAAGGTCTTATATAAACTTCAGCCCGGTCTGATGCATTTTTATAAACTGTATCTGCACCATCTCCCAAGTCTCTTTCTGCGGCTCTTATATAAAATCTTTCCTTTTGAACGCTGTGTCTAACATCTACATATATTTTGAAATCAAATGCGCCCCTGATTTTTTCCGTTAAGGTAAATAATCCCTCTGATATAATTATCTTTGATGGAGTTGCCAGTGTATAGTTATCATACCTTTTTGCCGTTCCTGACATGTCATATTTCGGTAGATATACGCTATTGCCGTTTAGCAATTCTTTGATGTGCTTATTCATCAATTCTAGTTCCAATGCTTGCGGAACATCTAAATCATAATGCTTTGCAAACTCCGCAAAACTCCCTGCCGCTTTTACCATCTCCGAACGGTCATAATAATAATCATCAGTATTTACTCTTGTAATAATATTATCCAGTTCAAATTCATTCGAAAAAGAATTTATCGTATCTATAATATCTAAAGTTATTGTGGATTTCCCGCTAGCGGTTTCACCTGCTATACCGATTGATGCCGGACGAGTAATGTGGCCTGATATATACTGCGCAAGTCTTAATATTGCATCTTGTGTATAACTGATAAGTATTGAACCTTCTGATTTTAATTCATCTTCAAAAATTTTATTTAAACGGACTAAAATATTTTCACTGCGATTAATTGGAGAAGAAACATACATTTTTTTGCTGCCTAATGCCGTTTCTGCTTTTTTATTTCCAACTTGAAGCATCTTTTTCCCTTACTTTGCTACTTGCATAGTTTCATTTCTATTCACTATAACAAATAAAATATTAAATAAAATATTTTTTGACAAAATATTAATCTTTACTACATATAATTTTACATTTCGTAAAGGTATATGTATACATCGTTTTTATGTTTACTTTTGTAACTTATCTATAAAGGAATTAGCAATTTTTCGCAAAACAAATACTTTATATAAATGTAATTAGTAGGGTAAATAGTATCATGCAACCACTGGGAACAAATTCAAATCAAATACCACCGCAATATAACAATAGTTATAATTGTGCTAATTGTTTGCCTGTTGCGCAAGTTCCGCAACAGCAATGTTGCATTCCGGCTCAAAATACTTATACTCAAATACCACAAGCCTACTATTATCCGCAGATGCAGTATGCCCAACCACAGATTCAGGCACCTCAGACATCTTATCAAGTTCCGCCAAGCACTTCCGGAGTTAATATCCAAATTTTCAATCCGTCTGTAACTGCTCCGGGGGCAGCCGCACCTACTTATAACGTAAATTCTCCTTGCTATCCGGCAAATTATTATACAGGTCAATACGGACAAGGCTTAAATAATAACGGGCAAAATGGCGGGAGCGGATTGGTAAACGGCCCATACGGTCCATTCAACCCTAACAATCCGGCAGATCCAAATCATCCGAACAATCCATACAGAGCAGGCGGCATGTTAGACCCTGCAAATCCGAACAATCCATACGGTGCAGATCCTAACAACCCGAATAATCCATATAGACCCGGAGGAGCTTTTGACCCAACCAATCCAAACAATCCGTATAAAGTAGGTTCTACAGACCCTAAAGATATGAGCAACCCTGCCAATCCATACAGACCCGGAGGGGCATTAGATCCAGCAAATCCGAATAATCCGTACGGCGCAGATCCGAATAATCCGAACAATCCATACAGACCCGGCGGAGCATTTGACCCGACAAAACCGGAAAACAGCCCTTACAACAATACTGTAGGGGTAAATCCAAATGATAAAAACAATCCGGCAAATCCATATCGCACCGGAGGCCCGTTAGATTCAGCAAATCCGAACAATCCGTACGGAGCAGATCCGAATAATCCGAACAATCCGTACAGACCGGGTGGACCGTTTGATCCGACAAACCCAAACAACCAATACAAAAATGCAACAGGCGTAAATCCAAATGATTATAATAATTCTGCCAATCCATACAGACCGGGAGGACCGTTAGATCCGACAAACCCGAACAATCCTTATGGTGCAGATGTAAATAATCCTAATAATCCGTATCGTCCGGGCGGTCCGTTAGACCCAACCAATCCGAATAATCCGTACAGACCGGAAAATTTGATGAGACAATCTTCTATTAAAAATTCTTTCCAGCCTGTAGACCCAAATGATTATAGCAATCCAAATAATCCATACAGACCGGGTGGCGCACTAGACCCAACAAACCCGAACAATCCTTATGGTGCAGATCCTACCAATCCGAATAACCCGTACAGACCGGGTGGACCGTATGATCCGACCAACCCGAATAATCCATTCAGACCGGACGGCCCTATAAATCCGACAAGTCCTGAAAATATGACAAGTCCAGCAAATCCGTACAGACCCGGGGGACCATTAGATCCTGCAAATCCAAACAATCCGTACGGCGCAGATCCTAACAATCCGAACAATCCGTACAGACCGGGAGGTCCGTACGATCCAAACAACCCGAACAATCCGTACGGCGCAGGCGGTTTATTAAATCCGGCAAGTCCGTTGAGTCCTTATAATAATTTAGGTTATAATAACGGAAATAATGGCAATAACGGCACTAATACAAATGTTACAAATACAACAACCGAAGAAAATAAAAAAACTGAAAAGAAAACTGTTGTACAATTGACTGATCAATATATAATGAGTTTGGAAAACGAATTAAACAGTCAAGATAAGAACATTCGATTGAACGGTGCCAAAGCTGTATATGAAAGACTCGATGAAGATCCGTCAAGAAAGGATGATAAAGCACTTACAGCCTTAATAAATAAGATGCTTCAAGATCCGTCACAAGAAATCAGATTATTAGCATTCTCTGCACTGGATGGCGGAATATGCAACGGCGATGAAGTAACAGCTCAAATCTTACAACAAATCCAAACAACAGGAGCCGGATACGGAATGGACGCAGTTGATGCAAACAAGATTTTGTTAAGAATGGCAGGCAAAACTGTAGAAAAAGAAGTTCCGATTGACCCGAATAAAAGAACGAAAATAAAAACAGAAAAGAAAGAAGAAAAAAAGACAACAAAGTAGAAAACAAATAAAAGGAAGTGTGAAATGGGAATAATTTCCAGAGGTGTGGGGCTTGCTGCCCTCGGTATGGTACTATATGATGCGCATTATCTCGGAAAGGTAAAATCAGACCTTTACGCAAGTGAAAAGGATGCGGCTTCGACAGGATACTACTTGAACAACTCAATGTATTTGGACAAAATGAGCAAAGTTCAAGAACGCATCCGTACGGCATCATTTACAACCGAACTTGATCAAAATTGGAAGCGCTTTATTAATGAGCCTATTGGCTATTTCAAGGGTTTCTTCTCTATGCTTGTAAATCATGCTGTGCCGTTTACTCTGGGACTTGGTGCATTACTTGCTCCAAAAGGTATAAGTAAATTCTGTGCCGGCGGTTTAGGTTTGTATGGTGCGTATCAATTTGTTAAAAACTTCTTTGGTTGGGGGACTCCGCCGGGACTCGACAAAATGACGTAATAATTAAGGAAGGTTTGTTATGGAAAATATGTATTCAAGCGAATCAAAAAATCTAAATAAAGAAGATATATACAGTGATTTGATAAAAACCAAAAAGCTTATTAATGATGCTTTTGATTATAAATATTACAGGTTGCGCGACAGGAAAAGACATAATATTTATTATGAAAAGGGTATTGCTTTTGCTGTGTATACTGCAAAATTCCCAAAAATTATTGCTTTAATTCTATTCAAGCTGAAATCAGCCGTTCTATATCTTCAATGTAATAAAACGAACTACAAAATGTTTATGGATGGTTATTATACGGTTTAAATTATTGTTTCCCGGTTGAGCCAAAACCGCCTGCCCCGCGGGCAGTTGTTGTTAATTCCGTTACAACTTCAAGTTCAGCTTGTTCAACGCGCGCAATAACCATTTGTGCAACACGCTCCTGCGGCTCTATTGTGTATTCATCATTGGATAAATTTACAACCCCTACACAAACTTCTCCTCTGTAATCTTCATCTACAGTTCCGACACAATTGATTAATGTTATCCCATGTTTGATAGATAACCCTGAACGCGGACGAATTTGAGCTTCGTAACCATGTTCTAATTCAATTTTTAGTCCTGTCGGGATAAGGGTTCTTTCTAAAGGCTTTAGGGTTATAGGTTCTTCTATTGCTGCATACAAATCCATCCCTGCCGCACCTTCTGTTTTATATTCAGGTAAAACTTTGTTGTGTGCCAATTTCTCAATTTTTAATACTGTCATAATACATACTCCCTTTTTTTGCATGATAAAACAGTATTTGTTTGTTGTAAATAAAATTTCATTTATTGTAAATAAAAATCAACTTTCTGAATTGTGTGACAACGCGTAGATTGCTGCATTTATCCTGTTACGCAGATTAAGTTTTCGCAAAATTTCTGAAATGTGCGCTTTTACGGTGTGTCTTGAAATACAAAGTTCTGAAGCGATTTCTTTGTTTGTCATTCCTTTAGATAAATAAGTTAATATTTCTTGTTCCCTATCTGTCAAATCTTCATTCATAATATTCCTCCAAGTCTGTATAAATATTATAAATCACAATCTCTGCCGATTGCTTAATAATATTTCCAACTTTCGAAATTGCATAAAAAAAAGACCTTGTTTTAAATTTTCAAGGCCTATCCGTTTAAATAAGAAGAGAGAGCTTTATATATTTATATAAAGGTCTCTAAAAGTTAAAAATTGCTATAAATAATTATATATATTTACAAAACTTTACATTTACTTAGAAATTCTTACTATATTAAAGTCTTCATCCCATTCAATTTCGCCAGAAATGTTTAATTTATGGTAATTGTGAGGGTTTTCAATATATTGTAATTTCATCAAGTTCTTTTTTGCTAATATTTTTATTATATCAGGCAAAAGTTTTGTACTTCCGGCAAGTGTACCATCAGATGACGTAGCTTTTTCACCGTCAAAAGTTATTGGTTTATCTGCAAACACAAATTGTTTTATCTCACTATGAGTACATGGCAAAGAATCGGAAATCAATATAATTTTATCATCTGGCTTCATCCCAAATAATAATTTTAGTGCGTTGTCGTTTACATGAATTCCATCAGCAATGATTTCTGTATAAATATTAGGGGTTGTTAGAGCACTTAATGCTGTTGAAGACTCCTGTTTGTGTGTTACCTCGCTCATAGCGTTGAATGTATGAGTTACACCGTCACAATCAGTCAAATTGCCGCCTATACAATGACCTGCTTGTATCTTTATACCTTTTTTATGTAAATATTCCAATAAATCTTTTTGTGCTAACTCAGGAGCGAGCGTAACTATTTTAATAAAATCATCTTCAATCAGTTTAAAATTAGGTATTGTTGGAGCTAAAAAATTTAAAGCATTATGAATACCTTTTTTTTGTGGATTTAAAAAAATTCCTTCAAGGTGTACTCCGCATATTTTTGCCATTTCGGAAGTTTGCTTTGAAGCAGCATTTTTTATTACGCCTATTTGTTTTTTTATATTTTCTATTGTATCTGTAACCAGCGTAGGAAATATTGCCCCAAAACCCTCTTTGCGCATTTTGTATGACAAATCCAATATGTCCTCAGATGTTGCTTTATTAAAATCAACACCGTAGCATCCATGGAAATGTTGTTCTACAAGTAATTTTGTTTTCATAACTATACCTTTCGTATCAATAGGTAATATTTTGCTGATATTCATTATCAGACCTCGTTTATCCGTTTTATTATATTACGCTTCCTGCGAAAACTTTTCTTGCTTGTTCTCTGTCATCAAAATGTATTGTTTTATCTTTTAATATTTGATAATCCTCATGCCCTTTACCTGCAATAAGAACAACATCATTATTGCTTGCTATATCTTTTAACATTGCGATAGCTTCGCCTCTATCGGGTTCAACTGTTACAATGTCAGGGTTTACGGATTGTAAACCTGCAATAATATCTGTTATTATTTGTTGAGGATCTTCTGTGCGTGGATTGTCACTTGTTATTACAATTTTATCTGCAAGTTTTTGCGCAATTGCCCCCATCTTCGGACGTTTTGTAGCATCTCTGTCCCCGCCGCATCCGAATAAGCAAATTAATTTCCCGTTTGCAGGAGTAATTTCTCTTGCTGTTTTCAAAACGTTTTCCAAGCCATCAGGAGTATGTGCATAATCAACAATTACAAGCGGTTTTTTATTCACAACCTCAAATCTGCCTGCTACCCCGTGAACATTTTGCAATGCATTTAAAGCCGTTTGAATATCAATTCCCATCGCGATTGCTGAAGTAACCGCTGCTAATACATTATAAACGCTGAACATTCCGTTCATGTGTAAACTTACATTATATTCTTTATCTTTGGTCACGAGTGTAAATTCTGCCCCATTTGTCGAAAAATTGATATCTTTAGCCATTACGTCAGCTTGTTTTTTTACACCATAAGTATATTTTATCGCCTCTGCCGGTACTTCCGATAAAAATCTTTCGCCGTATTCATCATCAATATTTATTACTGCAAAATTACCTTCTTTAAGTCTTTGGAATAGTAAGGCTTTAGCTTTGAAATAATTTTCCATTGTTATGTGATAATCCAAATGGTCTTGGGTCAGATTTGTAAAAATAGCCCCGTTAAATCTGCATCCGCCGACTCTGTTTTGTTCGAGTGCGTGTGAGCTGACTTCCATTACTACATTATCAATTTTTTCAATATCTTTTATCATTCTCAATGTTGCTTGTAATTCAGGAGCTTGCGGAGTTGTGTGTTTTGCGTTTCGGTATTCGCTTGTGGATGATAATTTATATCCTAAAGTTCCTATTAACGCACATTTTTTGTGGTCTTGTTCCAATATCTTTTGTATTAAGTGGGTAACGGTTGTTTTACCGTTTGTACCTGTAACCCCGATTAAATTTATCCCCATAGAAGGGCGCGAATAAAATCTGTCTGCAATATCCGCGATTTGATGTCTTGTTGATTGAACCTGAATTTGCGGTACATTTACTCCTTCAACTTTTCTTTCGACAAGCAGTGCAACCGCGCCGCTATCTATTGCCATTTGAGCATATTCGTGTCCGTCTGTGTGTTCTCCGACTAAACAGACAAATATATCGCCTTTTTTGGTTGTGTTTGAATTGTAAGAAATCCCTGAAACTTCTACATTTTTAAAATTTATCAAGTCTTTATATTTTAAATATTCAATTAATTCATCTAATTTCATTTATATTTCTCCTCTTATATCTTTGTATTTTTATTTTGAACTTTATCAGGTTTTATATCAAGTATTCTTGCAACTTGTTCGGACACCTCGTGAAAGACCGGACCTGCTACGGTATTTCCCCAAATTGCACCTTTTTTTGCACTGTCTATCACTACATAAATCAAAACTTGCGGGTCATCAGCAGGAAAATATCCTATTGTTGATGTATACATTGTACCCGAATACCCTCTACCGTTTTCTAAAGGCTTTCTTGATGTACCTGTTTTGGCCGCAATATTGTATTTATCTGATTTTATACTTGATTTACCGTTATTAACGCTTTTTACCAAAAGTTTTGTTATCGTCTTGGCAGTTTGAGGGGATATTGTCTGAATATGTTTTATTTTTTCTTCCTCTTCTTCCGGTGAATATTTGATTATGTGCGGAGTAACTCGGACTCCGTTATTAGCCAATGCTGAAACCGCTGAAACCATTTGCATTATAGAAACTGAAGTTCCATAGCCGTATGACATTGTCATGTGAATACCTTTATCCCAATATTTAGGAGAAGCTAATAATCCCGAAGATTCGCCCGGCAAATCTATACCTGATTTTTCGCCAAAACCGAATTTGCGAAGCATCTTATAAAATTCGTTATGACTCATTAAAAATCCGATATTTACAGAGCCGATATTACTTGAATGTTCAAATAAATAAACTAAATTTATTGGCCCCGGAGCTCCTTTTTGCTTGTAATCATAATTTTCAATTGTATAACCCCCGAACTTCATACGCCCTTGGTCATTTATAATAGAATTTTCATTGATTTTACCAAGTTCCATTGCGCTCGTAACCGTAATTATTTTAAACGTTGACCCCGGGGGATAAACATCTGTTAATGTCCAATTCTTTATTTGCGCATTGGATGCCTTTTGAAAATGATTCGGATCATAAGTCGGAGCAACAGCATAAGCTAAAATTTCACCGTTTTTTGGATTCATAACTATTACTGCACCGCGCAGAGCAGCCTTTTCAGCCATCATTTTAAACAATTCTTTTTCGCATACATGTTGAATTGCTGCATCAATAGTTAAAGTTATGTCCTGCCCTTTAGGTGTGATTGTCGGAGCAACGGGGTCGGTTGAAAATTGATAAATGATTTTCCCGTCACGTGTTTGTTGGTATCCCGTAGCTTTTACAACGTGCTCTAATTTGTCTTTAGCTGATAATTCTACACCGTTTGAAACATCCGCATCACCGTTATAAAAGCCCAAGACATGAGATGCAAAAATTCCTTGAGGATATTCTCTTTCGTCTTTTTTATCCAGAGAAATTGAACGAAAATTGTTGTGTGCAATAATCTTCATTATCTTTTTTGCCGTATCTCTGTCAACATTTTTCTTTACCGCAATTACTTTAATATTTTTATCAGATAATTTTTTATAAAGGGCTTCTTCAGGGATAGTCAATACTGGAGAAAAAAGTTTTGCTATTTTTCTCGGGGTTTCCCTTTTTGTATAGTCAACAGGACGGGCATAAATGTTATAGTAAATTCTGTCTGTTGCAAGTTTTATACCGTTTCTGTCAAAAATATCTCCGCGCAATTCAAAATCGTGACTTGCACGCTGCATTTTTCCTCTTTCGCGATATCTGTGAACGTCAAAAATTTGCAAAACAAAAAGATGTATAAGCAACACCACTACTGCTGCAATATATAAAATATCCAGCCAACCTGTAACCTTATTACAACGCTTAATCCTCGGATTATTCCGTTCTTTATTTATATCCTTTTTCATCAAACATCCCTTATTGATATTTTAGCACAATGAGTATGATTTTAGTATGAATATTAAATAAATTTACGAAATAATTTTATATTTTTATTGTCGGTTTAAAAATTTTTCATATAATTCCGGACGGCGTGACTTTGTTCTTTCAATTTGCTGTTCATAACGAAATTTATCAATTTCTTTGTGATTGCCGTTTAACAAGATTTCAGGGACTTTATATCCTCGAAAATCTCTTGGCTTTGTGTATTGAGGATATTCAAGTAAACCGTTTGAAAAGCTGTCATCATGTGCGGATTCAATTTTGCCTAATGTTCCTTCAAGCTTTCTGCTGACAGCATCTATTACGCATAGTGCCGGCAATTCACCTCCAGTCAATACAAAATCACCGATAGATATTTCTTTTGGTTTAATTATTTCTCTTATTCTTTCGTCAAACCCTTCATAATGTCCGCACAGCATAATTATTTGGTTGTAATTCGATAACTCGCAAACCAAATTTTCATCTAAAGGCTGACCTTGAGGGGAAAGCATTACAGTTATTGAATTGTCAATTTTTTCAACACTTTCGTACGCATCAATATATGGTTGAGGCATTAAAACCATTCCTGCTCCGCCGCCGTAAGGAGTATCATCCACTTTTTTGTGTTTATCCAATGTGTAATCGCGAGGGTTTGTTGTTCGAAGTTCAAAGACTTTGGAGTCTTTTGCGCGTTTCATTATACTTATATTGCAATAATTTTCGATAACTTCAGGGAATAGTGTTAATACATCAAAAATCATTCTAATAATCCTTCAATGTTATTTATCATAATTTTTTTGTTTCTAATATCAACATCAGGAACAATAGCCTTTACAAAAGGAACAAGACAAATCTTTTTTGTGTTTGTTTTTACTGATAATAAATCTGTTGCACCATTATTTGACACTCCGATAACAAACCCGAGACTTTTATCTGTTTCTTTATCAAAAACACCCAAACCGACAAGTTCATCTATTAAAAACTCATCTTCATCAAGATTTTGTCTTATTATTTCTTCTGTTACAAAAAGTAAACTCCCTTTATAAGGTAACAAGTCATTAATAGAATCTATTCCTTCAAATTTAATGAGCATAAAGCTTTTGTTTGCTCTGGTTGAAGTTATAATTAATTCCTTATAGCCTTGTTCGGTTTTTACATATACTGACTTTAAACCCGACAAGAAATCTGCCCTGTTTTTGGAATAGCCAACTTTAGCTTCGCCTTTTATTCCGTGAAAATTCAGGATTTTACCTACAGAAACATATTTCATATATTATTCTTCCGAAGATTCTTCGCTCTTTTTAGGGCGTCCTCTTTTTTTCTTTGGTTCTGCTTCTGTATCTTCAGATTTTACTTCAGCTTTTTGATTTTTAAATTCTTCAGGAACATCAGGTCTGTCTTGATTCCAGCGTTCCATACCCATTTGAGCACGAACCAAACCTATTCCGACGTGAACACGCCATTCATCCATTTTTAACTGAGCTGCAATAATTTTGTGGCAGCCGATTGGAGGCAACGGCAACAATGGTTCATACAACATTTTTATCGCATTTAATTGATCCGGTGTAATTGCCAATTTGCGTTTCGGGTACGGTAATTTAGGCAGCATCATTTTTTGTCTGACTAAATTGATACCGAAAAATACTTTTCTTGGTTCTAACCCGATTTTTTCACCGATGACTTCGTGTGCATCAGGATTTGGCAAAGGAAGCATCAATTTATACAACAATTCAATTTGTTCTAATTGCTCCTTACTTACTAAAAGCTGTTTTGGAGCTTTATTTCTGTTATTAGGCCTTTTATTGTTAAATCTGTTAGGGCCTTGCGGACGTCTTTGATTAAATCCGCCCTGCTGCGGTCTTTGATTATTGTATCTGTTATTGTTGTAACCGCCTTGACGGTTGTTATTATAAGGTCTTTG
>OMVC01000019.1 GCA_900314375.1 uncultured bacterium | reverse complement strand
TTGCCACGCCCTATTGAGTTCGCAATTGTACATGCCGGATGCATTTACCCCCGAGCAAAGACATGTCTACTCAATTGCAAAAACAATAACCGAAACAATTTTCCATTTTCCACTTTCAATTTTCCATTAATAAAAGCCAACTTTTCAATCTTCCGGTCTTCTAAAAAAATCTTTATGTGGTATTATTTTAGAATGATACAAAGACGTAGAGCAAGAGAAATTTCAATAGGGAATATTAAAATTGGCGCAGATAATCCTATCAGTGTTCAATCCATGTGTAATACTGATACTCGCGACATAAAAAAAACATCTGCGCAAATAAAAGAATTGTCAGATGCGGGATGTGAGATTGTGCGTTTGGCTGTCTTGAACCCCGAAGCTGCGGATTCTATAAAGGAGCTTGTAAAATTATCTCCTGTTCCGTTGGTTGCGGATATACATTTTGATTATCGTTTAGCAATTCAATGTATCAATAACGGTATTTCCGCATTGAGATTAAACCCCGGCAATATCGGTAAAATAGAGCACACCCAAAGTGTTGTAAAGCTTGCCAAGCAACAAAATATACCTATAAGGATAGGAGTAAATGCAGGTTCTTTAGAAAAAGATTTGCAACAAAAAGATTGTCCGTTATCTGATAAGATGGTTGAAAGCGCTTTGCATCATATTAAAATATTAGAGGATATGGACTTTGGTTTAATAAAGGTGTCTTTAAAGTCATCGGATGTTTATACGACTATAGAAGCATATCGCAAGATTGCAAAAATAATTGATTATCCGCTGCATGTCGGGTTAACGGAAGCTGGGACAATGCGCGGCGGTTTGATAAAATCTTCTATAGGGATAGGAACATTATTAGCTGAAGGGATAGGAGATACAATAAGGGTTTCCTTGACTGAAGATCCTGTTGAGGAGGTTTATGCGGGTTATGATATTTTAAAAAGTTTAAATCTGAGAAAACGCGGGGTGAATTTTGTTTCTTGTCCGACTTGCGGAAGAACCCAAATAGATTTGATAACTTTAGCAAAAAAAGTAGAAGAAAGATTTAAAAATTTGGATAGGGATATAACAATTGCGGTTATGGGATGTCCTGTAAATGGCCCCGGGGAAGCTAAAAATGCGGATTATGGGATAGCCGGCGCAATAGGCGAAGGTTATATATTCAAAAAAGGCGAAATAATAGCACGTGTACCAGAAGATAAGCTGTTGGAAAAATTCGAAGAAATTATATTGAATGATATTTAATAAAATCATACAAACAATCTATGGAAATTTTATGTAAACAAATTATAATAATATTGCAAGGCTTATAAAATAAGTTTATAATATTCTTTATAAAGAGGTGACTATGAAATTTAAGTTATTATTATTAACCGCGGTATTAGTATCAGCATTGCAATTGCCGTCAAGTGCAGCAATATCTGTACAGCAAACAATGAGCGAAGAATATTTGAGAAATAACGGATATTCAGAACAAGTATATGATACTATGCAAATAGGGCGAGCAAAGGCTTTAGGAAAACCTTATTACGGCGAAAGAGAAACTGATTATCTTAAAACCCGTCAACCGTTGAGATTTTTCAGAAAGTTGCATGCATATTTTGATCCGGCAGTAGACGATTATTCATTCTACCATCATGATATTAAGTCAAGCCCGTCATATACTGATTTTTAGTATAATCGCCGTAGTAACAGCATTCGCTGTGACTATTTATAGTTGCGGTTCGGTTTTTGCTGAGCATTTAATTGAAAAAGATACTCCCTCGCTTTCTGTTGATTATTCAAACGTGAACTTGAGTGAGACAAAGACAAAAGCGGATGCATATTTTGAATTGGCGCAAAGAACCGATAGCAATACGAAAAGAGCTAAATATCTCCAAAAGAGTGCTTCTGAATATTATATTCTTGTGAGTGCATCTCCCGATGATATAGATGCTTGTATAAGACTTGCAAGAGTTTATGATATGCAAAGCAGAGATAATTATGCGAAGTCATATTTCTATCATGCTCTCGGATTGAATGCTAAAAGCCCTGAAGCAAATTATTATCTCGGGGATTTCTATTATAAAAGGAAAAAATATATAAAGGCTTTAGAATATTATGATAAAGCTTTTCGTTATGGCATTTCGCCTGATGCGGAAAAATATAAACAGCTTGGTATGGTATACGAGCATTTGGGTGATAGTGTGAGAGCTACGAATTATTATAAAAGGGCAGCTAATTTTAAACCAATAAATATAAAAGGAGAATAAATAATAGCATGAATCTTAAGAAAGTGCTGACATATCTTTTATTTTTAAGTCTTACATCAATTCCGGTTGTCGCACAGGAAGATAGTTCTGATGTGTTTTATTTTTCACCCGACGGAATAATGTCTGTTGAAGATTATGAGCATTCACCTGCTTTACCTACTTGTTTTGAACCGTTTAACTTAAAACCTTCGGAAACGGTTTTTTCACAGAATACTAAATATATAAATATTATTGATCCTGCCTATTCTGCCGGTTATTATCCCGGAGGCAGAGGGCCGAATCAATTGGTAGTTTATACTCCGTCTTATGGGGTGCACACAGGTACCAACGAATTTGGAACGGAAGCTATTGTTGAAGGTAATATAGTTACATCTTTAAGTGGTGCGGATTCTGCTATTCCTGAAAACGGGGTAGTAATAAGCGGTCATGGAACGGCAAAAAATTGGATAACACAAAATTTATCTGTTGGGTCAAAAGTTAGTATAGATATGATGTCAAAAACCTTGACGGTATATACGACATCAGAAAGTTATACTTATGAAGCGCAGGCAAAAATTGATGAAGCACGTTCAATAATGAATTATTACAGTGCAACGTTAAAAGATTATTCTCCGGCAAAAGCGTTAGAACATGTAAAATTGGCTGATGAGTATTTAAAATTAGCACAAAATTCCAATAGCAATGTAGAATTATTGAAAAAATATTCTCATGATGCTATGGATGAAGCAAGTATGGCTATAAAAACTTCTTTACCTTATGTAAAAGATGAAGTTCATGGTGTATGGCTCCGCCCTACAGAACAAAATGAACAACAAATAATTGCCACGCTTGACAAATTAAAGGATAACGGTTTTAATAACCTATTTTTGGAAACTTATTACCATGGCAAAACAATTTTCCCGAGTAAAACAATGAATGAGTATGGTTTTACTGTACAAAACGAAAATTTCGCGGGGTTTGACCCTCTAAAAACGTGGATTTCTGAAGCTCATAAGCGCGGAATAAAAGTCCATATCTGGTTTCAGTCATTTTATGTCGGGAATGAACCTCCTGAAAATAATTCCACAAGTATATTATCAGTTCATCCTGAATGGGGAAATAAAACAAGGCAGTATGCCGACAGTTATGGCGCTACAAAATCATTGTCAGAACATAACGGATATTTCCTTGACCCTGCAAACCCTTGCGTACAAGAATTTTTAGAAGATTTGATAACGGAAATCATAACAGATTACAAGCCTGATGGTATAAATCTTGATTATATAAGATATCCGAATTCGAATCCAAAATCAATTGCAAGTTCCTGGGGGTATAGTGAATATGCCAGAAGTGCCTTTATGGCTCGTTATGGCAAAGATCCGGTCGAATTAACCCCTTCTGATGTGAATTGGTACGATTGGAATGAATTCAGACGTAACAGAGTTACTGATTTTGTTCAGAAAATCGGAACATTGGGCAGAGAAAATAATACATATATTAGTGCCGTGATTTTCCCTGATATAGCATCTGCGCTTTCGTCAAAACAACAGGATTGGCGCAGTTGGTCTGCAAATGATTATATAGATGGTTTCACTCCGTTGTTTCTGACTTATGATTCAAAAATGCTAACATCTATGATGCGCGATGTTTTGAGTATAAAATCGCCTCACACTGATTTGTATGCCGGATTATTTGTAACATTTATGGGCGGTTCAAGTGAAGATTTAATAAGACAAATTTTCGAATCACGAAAAATGAATGCAAATGGTGTAATTTTGTTCGATTATGCGCATACAACTCCTGTATATACCTCAACGCTTATGGCAAGTGCTTTTGCTGTTCCTAAAAAAGAAGAAATAAAAGTGGCAGTCCAAAAAAAAAAGAGGTTATCGCGCCGCAACAAAAAATCCAAGAAGACAAAAGCAAGCGAAAAACAATCATAACTACAAGTCCTAGGGGAACCTGGGTTTTTACAAAATAATTCATTAATAAATCTTAATAAAAAACTTATATTAACATTTTTTTGTGCTACTATTTCACAAAAAGGAGTGTGAAAATGTAC
>OMVC01000128.1 GCA_900314375.1 uncultured bacterium | reverse complement strand
CGGTAACTTTTTCACAAGCTGAAAAAACTTCTTTTACTGTGTTTCCGTCATTTGTGCCAAGGTTAAAATAGTTGGTTTCTCCGCCTTTATTCAAATAATCTAATGCCAAAAGGTGCGCTTGCGCTAAATCTTCCACGTTTATATAATCTCTGACGCAAGTTCCGTCTTTTGTATCATAATCCGTACCAAACATTTTAAATGTTTGACCGCCTGAAAATGTTGATTTCAAAATATTCGGAATTAAGTGTGTTTCAGGCTCGTGCCATTCTCCGACTCTGCCTTGACTATCCGCGCCTGCCACATTGAAATATCTCAAACGAACTGATTTTAAGCCGTAAGCCTTGTCATAATCATCCATTATTTTTTCTATCATCAATTTTGTTTGCCCGTATGGATTGATTGGATTTTGCGGATGTTTTTCATCAATCGGAATATATTCAGGTTCGCCATAAGTTGCTGCGGTTGATGAAAATACTATCTTTTTAACACCGGCTTCCAACATTGCGGATAATAGGTTTAATGTTCCGCAAACATTATTCATATAATACTTTTGAGGATTTTTTACAGACTCTCCGACTTGCGAAAACGCAGCAAAATGAATAACCGCATCTGTCTTGTACAAATTAAATAATGATTTTATATCTGAAAGATTTTGCAAATCCCCTTTGACAAAATCAACATGTCCGTATTTTTTTAATTTTTCAACCGTTTCAATATGACCTGTTGAAAGGTTATCAAAAATTACAACTTCATACCCGTTTTCCAGCAAAGCTAAAACACAATGACTGCCTATATATCCTGCTCCGCCTGTTACTAATATTTTACCCATTATTTTTTATCTCCTCAAATAAATCCAGAGCCCTTGCGATTGCTTTATCCATATCATAATATTTGTAATCACCCAATCTGCCTAAAAAATAAACATTCGTGTCTTTTTTTGATTCTTCCAAATATTTTTCATACAAAGCTTTATTTTCATCTTTCGGAATAGGGTAATATCTTTCGTTTTTACCCAATTCGAAAAATTCCGAATATTCTTTTGCAATAACTGTTTTATCCGATTTATCATCAAGATAATATTTATATTCATGTATTCGCGTAAAATCGTAATTGCAAGGATAATTTACACAAGCATTTGACTGATAATATTCTTTATCATAAGTTTCAAATTTGAAATTTACACTGCGGTAAGGCAATTGTCCGAATTTGTAATCATAAAATTCATCAATAGGACCTGTAAAGAATACTCGTTTAAAATATTTGCCTTTTAATTCTTTATATTCCGTATTGAGTTTTAGTGTTATATTTTTATGATTAAGCATTTTTTCAACAACTTTTGTATAGCCTTCTAAAGGTATACCTTGATATTTGTCCTGAAAATACCTGTTATCTTTACTTAAATACACAGGTACTCTTGCTGTTACAGCACCGTCAACATCTTGTGGAGAAACTCCCCATTGTTTTGTCGTATAATGTAAAAATATTTTTTCGTAAACATAATTTGCCAAAAATTTTAAATCATCATCATCCTGTTTTTGAAATTCTAAAATCGGAACTTTTGTATTTATTTCAAAAACATCCAATAATTTTTCTTCCAATCTTTTTGCTAAAGATTGAGGAAAAACATCATATAATGTGTTGAAATTAAACGGAATATGAGTTTCAATGCCGTCTAAATATCCCACAACCTTGTGCATATAGGTATTGAAATCGGTAAATTTTTTCAAATATTTCCAAACATTTTCCAAATTTGTATGAAAAATATGAGAACCGTATTTGTGTATCATAATACCGTTTTTGTCGCGATAATCATAACAATTTCCTGCAATATGGTCTTTTTTATCTATTACAAGAACTTTTTCACCTAATTCTTCTGCAATTAAATTTGCTATTGTCGCACCCGAAAAACCTGCACCTACTACAAGATTTATTTCATTATCAGTTGTCATTGTTTATTTCCTCATTTTCCCATTTTATAAAATTGAACAATACATGTTTTTTAATATTACGTTTTGTTATCGTTTTAAATATTGTTAAGCCGATAAATTTCAGCTTTTTAACCCTCGTTTCCCACGCCGAGACATTAACCTTTTTATCTTTAAAGAATTCTTTCAATTCTGTCATTGCATAAGCATAATCCTGTCGGGATTTTTTATTTTGTGTTTTCACTATTGTATTTTTGTGTCTGAAATAATAATAGTTTGTATCAGGAACTGTTGCGAATACTTTTGTATAATATAGTATATGCGGAGTGAACAGAACATCTTCATATATTCGGCCTGTTTCAAATCGAATATTTGAATTTTGCAAAGCTTCTTTTCTGTATAATTTGTTCCACACATAACAATATGTCGGTATATCTGCCAGTTCAAGCTTTTTATTGTAGTTTGCCGTTACAACGGATTTGTCATATACAAGCAAAGGTATTTTGTAGTGTTTTCTGCATCTGATAATGCCGCAAGCAGAAATATCCGCATTATTTTTAATTGCTGTCTCATACAGTTTTTCTATAAAATTCGGCGCAACCCAATCATCTGAATCGATAAATGATATGTATTCACCTTTTGCAATATCAATACCGACATTGCGTGCAGCGGATAAACCTTGATTTTCTTGTGACACAATAACAATCCTACTATCTCGTTTTGCGAATTCTTCCAAAATTGTCGGTGATTCATCCGTCGAACCGTCATTTACACATATTATTTCTATATCCGCCATAGTTTGACTTAAAATGGAATCAAGGCAACGCGCCAGATATCTTTCAACATTATAAACAGGAACAACTATACTAACTTTTGGCGCTTCAACGTTTTTTTTATCAATCTTATACATTGTTTTCAGCGTATTTATTACATCCGTAGCCTTTAGAGCAAGCATACATTTTGATGTTTTGTTTTTGCAATATTTTTTTCTGCCTGATTGCAAGCAACAAGGAGAACAGTGAAAAAACTTTGAAAGGACAACACATTTTTCACTTCTCGGACGCCAACGCTTTAGCGAGGTTGCCCCGTGAATTAATATTGTCGGAATATCAAGTGCTGCAGCCATATGCACAGAACAAGAATCAATACCGATAACTAAATCCATATTTTTTACAAGTGCGATTGATTCAGAGACAGACAATTTCCCGCTCAAATCTATCGGAGGAATTTTTACTTCACCAAGCAAGCTATTCAAATTGTTATAAGCATCAGCATCTTTCGCACCGCCTGAATAATACACCTGCATTCCCATTTCATCAGATAAAAATTTAATTACATCAGCCCAATATGTATCAATCCAATTTTTTTGAAGAAAACGGCTGTATGCCTGTATTAAAACTTTTTTACCAGGGCTCGAAATTAGTTGTTTAACTTTTTCTTCACTTTCTTCGTCAGTCCAAACTTCTGTTTTTTTGTCTTCTATTTTCAACCCTGATACACTTAATAAATCTAAATAACAATCAACTTCATGTCTGTCTTCGTTGTATGGGGATTTTTGTGTTAAAAACTTATTTCTTCTTATATCAAATCCGATTCTGCGTTTTACACCTGCTAAAAAAGCTAATGATGTAAAAAACTTATCATTTTTTAGAAAGTAAACTGTATCATAATTTTTGAATATCATTAAATATTTTTTAAAATTTTGATATTTTTTATCAGGATTTATTTCAATAATATTATCTATATACGGGCAATGTTTTATTACTCCTGTTGAAACCTTGTCTGATAAAACGTCTATCTGCGCCTGCGGAAGATTTTTTCTTATTTCTCTGAAAAATGCACTCGCAAATATGCTGTCACCAATAGTTCCAAATCTTACAACCAGTATTTTTTCCATACTTTTGCTCTATCCCCTGTTAATAAAACTTATCTCAACTATATTATCAAAAACCGATTACTATATAAATAAATTGTTGATATATGTTAAGCGCAAATAAGCCATGCGGCTAATATATACATTTACCCCTTAATTGCAGCCCAAGCTTTTACATCTCCGCGTTCATATCTGATTAAGAAATATCCGCCGTCTTTAATATATTCCATGGAGGCTTCTTGATATATTTCTTCTTCTCTATTTACAGGAGGCATTCCTTTTTTTTCTCTGCGTCTGTTTGTTTTAGCTATTTCTTTTTCTTTTTTATTTTTTTCTTTTAGTGATTTTGCATCATGAATTTGCGGTTTTTCATCCATAGTAACTTCTACCTTAAATACAGGCATTGTTGCAATCGGTTGTTTGGATTCTATGAGTATTAAAAATTGACGATCATCAGATAGCGCTAATTCATAATGCCCCGGAGGAATAATATGACCTTGTCCGTCTGTTATTTCATCAACAATTGATAATGTCGGATAAGAAGATTCTCTCAATCCGTAACGATAAATGGCTTGTGTTCCCAACATTAAACCTGCAGTTATTGTCGGATACTGCGGATAAGGTCGAGTCTCCGAATGGAGCATAGCGTTTTCATAAAACATACCTTCTAAAATCATGATATCTTCTCCATATTTTTTATAATGGCAGATTTTATTTCGGCAAAATTTTTACCTAAAGCTTTTTCGCTTCCGACAAAAACAAGGGATAAATATTTTTGGGTATCAAATAAATTATTTTCTTTTAAAAGTTGTCTGTAACTTTCACGCATCAAACGTTTTAATCGATTTCTTTTCACTGCGCGTTTGTGAACTTTCTTACTCACGACAAAGCCGACTTTTGTTTCGGTTTCTTCTTTTTTTTCAATACCTGCAAACAACGTAATTCCGCCCGAGTGAGAAGAATGTTTTACTCGGTATGTTGCTTTAAATGCGGTTCTTTTTTTTAATCTGTACTGTTTTGGTAACATAATTTACGG
Organism: uncultured bacterium; assembly: GCA_900314375.1. Lineage (GTDB taxonomy): Bacteria > Cyanobacteriota > Vampirovibrionia > Gastranaerophilales > Gastranaerophilaceae > Zag111. Next base: position 2,124 of record OMVC01000128.1, on the reverse strand, counting down.
ATATTATAAAATTAATAAGACAATAGGGCAATAAGATAAAACTATCTTATTGCCTTATTGTTTAAAAACTCATATTGTCTTTTATGCACGTTCTTTTGCTGTGATAGCAAGTTTATGACGACCCTTTGCTCTGCGTCTGTTAATAACTTCTTGTCCGCCAGGGGTTGACATTCTTGCTCTAAAACCGCTTACGTGCTGTCTTTTTTTCTTTGTTCCTTCTAGTGTACGTCTCATAATTATATTTCCTTTTACTGTTTATTTGTCGTATAATACTGATGTTATAGTAAAAAAAGTTAATAGTCAACATGATTAGGAAGGTTAGTTACATATTATGAAGATAGGATTTATCGGCTGCGGAAAAATGGCAAGCGCAATAATTAACGCCATAAAAGAAAATGTCCATGTTACAGGGTCTGAAGTGAATAAAGAAATTGCAAATCGCGCTTCTGAAAGGCTCGGTATTGATGTATTGACAAATAATATTGAACTTGTAAAAGCTTCAGATGTCATTTTTATTGCAACAAAACCAAATAATGTAATTGACGTTTTGAATGAAATAAAAGATTATATGACGGATGATAAATTTGTTGTCTCAATAGCTGCAGGAGTTACTACTTCAAAAATTGAATCCGTATTGCCAAAAACCCGCATAGTAAGGGTTATGCCAAACACTCCGGCTCTTGTAAAACTCGGAATGTTTGGAGTATGCAAGGGTTCAAAGGCTACTGATGATGATGAAAATTATGTAATAAATTTATTATCAGAAATTGGTAAATGCATAAAAGTTGAAGAATCTCAAATGGATATTGTTACTGCAATCTCAGGTTCAGGTCCTGCATTTTTCTATCAGGTAATAGAAGATATGGCTCGTGCAGGTGAAAAATTGGGACTTGATTATGAAAAATCTTTAACCCTTGCCGCTCAAACAGCATTAGGCTCTGCACAAATGGTATTTAACCGAGGAGAAACTTCCGTACAAACTCTAATTGACAATGTTGCAACAAAAGGCGGATGTACGTTTGAAGGTATTCAAGCAATGAAATCGGGGAATTCTACCGAATTATTTTATGATGTAATCGAAAAAACAACTACAAAAGCTTCAGCTTTAGGAAAATAAAAAATAATACAAAATGAAAATTAAAAAAAAGTCCGAGTTTTTAACTCGGACTTTTTTAATAATTATTCTACTGCTTCTTGACAATCCGAACAAATTCCGTCGGAATTTAATTCGCGATATTTCCAACAACGGCAGCATTTTTCACCTTTTGCTTTCACAACCCAAACCTTGTATCCTTCTTCTGAATATTCATTGAGAATTTCGTCAGAAGGCGCCGCATCAGTAACTACCGCTTGAGAAACAATATAAATATCCGCTAAATCCGCTTCATTATCTTTTAATATTTCAGAATCTTCAGCTTTAATATATACCCCGACTTCTAATGAACTTCCGACTTTTTTGTCTGCTCTTAAAGGTTCAATAGCACGGGTTACAACTTCTCTTGATTTCAGTATTTTTGAGAATTGTTCTTCAAGTTGAGGATTATTCCATGTTGTGTTCACTTCAGGGAAATCTGATAACAAAATACTGATTAAACCGCCCTTTTGACATTCAGGAATATTCTGCCAAATATCTTCGGCTTGGTGTGGCATAACAGGTGCTAAAATCTTAACCAATGCCATCAGGTTTTCATATAAAACAGTCTGACAAGCTCTGCGTGAAATAGATTTTTTACCCGCAGTATATAATCTGTCTTTTACAATATCAAGATAGAACGAACTCAAATCGACCGCCGCAAAATTTTGCAAACATTGGAAATATTTGTAAAATTCATAATTTTCAAAAGCAACGGTAACTTCTTCAATCAATTTATTCAATTTATGAAGTGCAAATTTATCGATATTTTTGAGTTCATCATATTGAACATAATCAGCAGAAGGGTCAAAATCAAACAAATTGCCGATTAAAAATCTTGCTGTATTTCTTGTCTTTTTAAAGATTTCGGTTAACTGTCCGATAATGTTATTTCCGATTTTAATATCGTTTCTGTAATCAACTGAAGCCGCCCATAATCTTAAAATATCAGCGCCGTAATTCTTAATAATATCATCCGGTCTGATATAATT
>OMVC01000126.1 GCA_900314375.1 uncultured bacterium | reverse complement strand
TATCTTCTAAAGTTTGATTTATTATACTGTCTAAACACTGTCTTAAATATTGTTCTACATTATAAATAGGCACAATTACAGATACTTTTATATCGCCCATATTTTCCTCTTAATTCCAAAATATTCTTATTAAAATTATTCATGTAAAACTATAATTGTCAAATATTCTATAATGGCAGTTTTACGCGAAATTCAGTTCTTACATTTTCTTTACTTGTAACAAAAATTTCTCCGCCATGGGCTTGTACAATTTGTTGTGCTAAATATAGTCCTAGTCCTGTTCCGACTTTTCTTAGTTTTTTTGCAGCAGAATAATACTTATTAAATATCATTTTTATTTCGTTTTTAGGAATACCTTGTCCGAAATCAACTACCGATATCAATGCAAAATTACTATCTGATGAAATATTTACTTCAATATCTTTTTGCGAATGACTGTGATTTATCGCATTTGACAAAAGGTTTTTTATTACCCTTTGTAATTGAATTTTATCCCCGCTCAAAATAATATCTTTATCAGAAGGGTTATATTTAATCTTTATACCTGAAGCTTCCGAAATAGGTGACATCTCATTAACGACATTTTCTGTAAAAGAATTAAGAGAGATTTTTTCTTTATATAAATCAATACCTTTATCGCTAATTTTATATGTATCCAACAGAATTTGTACAAGGTCTAAAAGTTCTTCGTTAGAGGTTTGCATGTTTTTTAATGCGAATTCTTGTTTCTCGGATATCTCCCCGAATTTCCCCGACAAGAATAAATCAATCATGTTGCCTCCTGCTATGATAGGAACTTTCAAATCATGTGTTAAAGTTGCAACAAAATCTGTTTTAAGCGTTTCAATTTCTCTCTCGTTTGTTACATCTTTTATAATAAGTACATATCTTTTTTTATCAAGGTGCATAAGTCTTTGAGAATTTATTATAAAGTTGTTTGTCGGGGTATGTTTAATAAATATATCAGCATTTTCAAGATTTTCGGCAGATTTATCATCATCCGCAAGCTGAATAAAATCAAACACATTTTTTCCTATAATATCTCTGCCTTTCGGAACTCCGAACCATTTTAAGATTTTAGGGGTTGCACGTAAGATATCAAACTTGTCGTTAATAATAAGAATCCCGTCAGAAAGAGAATTGATTACAGATTCCAATAATCTGTTTTGATTCATTAACTCTGATTGGTATTCGGCAATCATACGTTCTCTGTCGTTGAGGGTTTCCACCATTCTGTTGATACTATCCGTTACATTTTGATATGTCGGGTGGTCGAGTTTGTTTATTTTGGTTGTCAAATCCCCATATCTTATGGAATCAACGGTGGTTGTAACTTTTCCCAAATAATCGTTTATTTTTGACCAGCGTTTGGTAGAACGTCTTGTCACAAAGAATAAACATATAAAAACAATTATTACGCTTATATTTATTATGTAAAAATATGAATTCATAAAAATTCCAACCTCTTTATGATATAATTATAGCAAACGGCAACAGATTTGTGAATAGAATTTCGGGGAGTTGAGAAGATGTTAAAATTACCCAAAACGATAAAAATGGTTATCACTGATTTTGACGGAATAATGACGGATAATTCCGTGTATATCACCGATGACGGAAAGTCAAGCAGAAAAATCAATTATAAAGATGTTACGGGCTATTTTCTTTTAAAAAGAAAAGGGATAGATATTTCAATAATTTCCGGAGAAAAGAACGGTGCAATAGAGATGTTGAAAGATTTATTTGAATTAGAGGAGGTTCACCAAAGAATTTGGGTAAAAATAGATGTCTTAAAAGAAATATTAAAACGTCACAATCTTTCTCAAGAGGAATATGTTTATATCGGTGATGATATAAATGATATGGAGTGTTTGGAATATGCAAAATATAAAATTACCGTACCAAACGCAACAGACAAAGTGAAAAATATAGATGGAATACAAATGACTGAATTTTGCGGTGGCGAAGGTGCATTTAGAGAGGTAGCGGATTGTTTAACAGAATAAAAAAGTTCTTTAATGAGGTAAAAAATCTTAATTCGTCGCTGGATAATTATAAAGAAGATTCAATTATTCAGTCTTTGCCAACGGTTGCTTATGTAAACAGAGCTAAAAAGCTTATTGAAGAAAAGAATTATCAGCTTGCGCGTGAGCAGTTGTTGAAAGCTTTAGATATTTCAAAAAAAGATTCTTTGGTGTATAAGTATTTGGGTAAAATATGCGAATATGAGTATAATTTCAAAGATGCAGTCGAGTATTACAACCAATCATCGCAACTGAATGAAAACGACAAAGAGGTATGGTTAAGACTTGGAATGTGTTTATTGTATTCGGATAAACCTAAAGAAGCTATTGAATCATTTGAAAAAGCAGATAAAGTTACACCAATGAATACGGATGTTTATACCGGTCATGGAATGGCATTAATGAAACAAAAAAAATATGCGCTCGCTGCTGATAAATTCAATAAAGCTGCTCAAATAAGCAAGTATAACTATACTGCAATATTGTTATCGGCCGTTATGGAATCTCGTTTGGGTGAATATACAAAAGCTGAAGAAAAACTTACTTTCTTAACAAAAGTTGCGCCTACAGAAAGTTGTTTTTATGAGTATTCAAAAATAAAACTTTTGCGTGAAAGGTACCAAGAAGCAGAATTTTATGCTCAAAAAGCAATTGAATATAACAGTAAAATTTTGCCTGCATATTATGTGTTGGGTGAAGTATATTCTATTGAAAAAAATATTGAACGGGTGGAAAAAATATTTTCACTGGCGATATCGCAAGGCCTTGATTGTCCGGAGCTCCATATTGAATGGGGTAATGCTTATATAAGAATGTTAGCATTTGACAAAGCGGAAGTTCAATTTAATATCGCATTAGAAAAAGATGCTCAAATTATTCAAACAAAAATTGCTTTAGCATTGTTAAAATCATACAAAAATGATTTTTCATTATTGGAAGAATTACAAGAAAGAAATGGTGCAGAAGCTTATATACAGGAGGCAATGGGAGTAAAATATTTCAGCGAGGGTAAATATAAGGATGCGATAGAAATGTTTAAAAAATCCTTGCAAATCGATAAATATCAGATATCTAATTATTATAACATTGCAAAAGCTTATGAAAAATTAAATGATAATTACAAGGTTTGTGAATATTATGATAAATTGTTTGAAATCTATCCTCAATATGTGAAAGGGCTTGTAGAATATTCAAAATTCTTAATAAATATTTCGAATTTTGAAGAAGCGAAAAGAAAGCTTGAAAAAGCTTTAAAAGTAGAAGCAGACAATGTCGAAGCTCTGAATTTATTGTTTTTGTGTCAATATACACTTGTAAATAAAAACGTTTGCGAATATAATATTAAGGAAGCAATTTCGGTTGCAAAAAAGGCGCTTGATAGAGGAAGATTTGATTATACCCCGAAATTACAAGAGCTTGAAAAAATGTTAGAAAATATAGGTAACAATTGAGAAATTTAGTAGTACAAAAATTCGGCGGAACTTCAGTCGCTGATACAGACAAAATAAAAAACGTTGCTGATGTAATTTTAAAAGAAAAAGCTAACGGTAATGATGTCGTGGTTGTGGTTTCCGCGATGGGACATACAACCGATCATCTTGTAAAACTTGCTCATGAAATAAATCCTAATCCTTCAGCCCGTGAACTTGATATGCTTATGTCAACGGGTGAATGTGTTTCAATGTCTTTATTAACAATGGCGCTTCAAGCAAAAGGACATAAAGCAATAAGCTTTAATGCCGCGCAAATAGGAATTATAACCGAAAATGTTCATACAAAAGCAAGAATTATTGATATTAAAACAGATAAATTAAATGAAAGTTTATCCGAAGGTAATATCATTGTAATAGCTGGTTTTCAAGGGGTAACCGAGGAAGGCGAAATTACCACATTAGGTAGAGGCGGGTCTGATACCTCCGCTGTTGCAATTGCGTCTGCGCTTGATGCTAAACGTTGTGATATTTATACTGATGTTGAAGGTGTTTATACGACAGACCCTCGCGTTGTGCCGAACGCTTCAAGGTTGGACGAAATATCTTATGATGAAATGCTTGAATTGGCGCATGCCGGAGCTAATGTTTTGCATCCGAGAAGTGTAGAAACCGCAAAACAGTATTCAATGCCGTTAAGAGTTCGCTCGACGTTTAAAAATGAAAATATGGGTACGCTAATATTAGGAGTTGAAGATATGGAAATAAATAAACCGGTCGCAGGTGTTGCTGCAGATTTATCTCAAGTAAGGGTTGTTGTTTGTGATATCCCTGATACCCCGGGTGAAGCCGCAACATTATTTAGCGCATTAGCAAAAGAAAATATTTCTGTAGATATGATTATTCAATCTTATGCAAGGAAAGTTTCAAAAACCAATGATATTGCATTTACAATCAATAAAGAAGATTTTGATAAAGCGAAAGAAGTTCTTGAAGTTGTTCAAAAACAGTTAAATGCAGGAGAAGTCAGCTATAACGACAATATAGCAAAAATTTCCATTATCGGTGCAGGCATGATTGACAGGCCGGGGATTGCTTCAACCATGTTTAAAACACTTGCGGATAACGGCATAAATATCAGAATGATTTCAACTTCAGAAATCAAGATAAGCTGTTTAATCAATAAAGAAGATGCTCAAAGAGCCGTAAAAGCATTGCATGAAGTTTTCAATTTAGGTTCTGATGAAATTGCGGAAGTAAAAGGAACTTTACCTGACGTTTAGTCTTTCAAATAATCATCAAAATTTTTGATATTTACTTTATAGCCGCATCCTTCGTGTAATTTGCCGGGGTAGTTTATTCTCCTTGCGGGGTAGTTTTTGCACATGCGCAATCTGTGTTTGTAATCGGAGCATAAACCTTCCGGGGTTACAAGCTTGCAGGCAAAAATGAGATTACCTTCTTCATCTTTTCCTTTAATATAAAACCTTTTATATTTTGGGAAAAGAAATTGCATTATTTTAAATTCTTTTTCTGTGTATGTGTCAACGCTATACATGTAGTTGCAGCATTTGCCGCATTTTTTACATTCTCCCGTAATTTCGTAAGTCAATTTTTCAGGTACAAAATACGATGAAATTTCATAGAAAACAGATTTTATTAAATCAAACATAGTTTACATAATAACTTAAAATGTGTATTTTGTGTATAATGTTAACTATGAATGACTCAAACAAGATAAGATTATATGCGTGGGTTGAATTTTTAATATGGCTTATAGTCATTGCGCTTTGTGTTTTTGGAATCAGATATTATAATTATAAAGTTCAAAAACAATATAAAAGTTATCAAATCTTTATGCATGATGTTGACGGTTTAATTGTCGGTTCGCCTGTAAGATTTTTGGGAATAAAAATTGGTCATGTCACAAAGGTTCAGCTTGTTTCATCTGATGTCTATATAAAATTTATTATAACTCAACCTGATTTGGAATTACCGTCAGGTGCTGTTGCGACTGTTGAAGGTTCCGGTTTGGGTGGTTCAAAGTCATTGGAAATTTATCCGCCTAAAAACGGACAACCAAATGATAAGATTATTGATGCAAAAGATTCCACAAGATTAAGCAAAGTAATGAGTTTATTTAACACGATATTTATCGATTTGGAAGAAATTTTCGCTACATTCGGACATGCCAGTGCTGAAATAAACAAAACTATTGACAGATATCCGGCTAATACAGTAATACCTGAAGATGCAATAAATAATTTGGATTATATAGACGGTAAAATTAATGAAGTATCAGATATTGATAAAAAAATAAAAAAAGGTATAGCTTCATATAAAAAGATTAGGGAGGAACTGAAAAATGAATCCGAACAACGTAAAAGTGGTAAATAACCCTGTAGTATTGTTGAATTTATGTACAATGCGGGACAAAAACACTGATAGCCAAGGAGTAAGAATTGCAACAAGGAAAATAACACGCTGTTTATTGTATGAAGCTGCCAAAAACCTTCCGCTTGTAGAAAAAGAAATTACAACTCCTCTGGCAACATTTAGCGCAAAAACGGTTGATCCCGATATTGAATTAATAATTTCACCGATACTAAGAGCAGGATTGATTTTTACGGATGAAGCAATTGATATTTTACCTCAAGCAACAATAAGACATCTTGGGATGTATCGCGACGAAAAAACTTTGAAACCCGTTTGGTATTATAATAAAGTTCCGATGGATGCGCCTAATCCGAAAGATTTTTATGTATATATAACAGATCCGATGCTTGCAACGGGTAATTCTCTGTTAGGTGCGATTGAATTATATGCAAACAAAGGTATTCCTATAAGAAATATCAAATGTATATGCATAATTGCAGCGCCCGAAGGTATTGAAAATATCCAAAAGCATTATCCCGATATAGAAATTATTACAGCAGCAATTGATGACCATCTCAACGATAAAGGCTATATAGTTCCCGGGATGGGAGATGCAGGCGACAGAATTTTTAATACGCTTTAATCTATTTCGCGCAGCATTTCATCTAATGTTTTGCCAACCAATTTTGAAAAAATCAATGCATTCACTAATGACAAATTATGTTTGCCGTTTTCAACATTACTTATGTATGATTTGCTAAAGTCTGTTTTATCGGCAACATCGTCTTGTGACATTTTCAATTTGGTGCGGTACATTTTGAAATTAAATCCGAAGGTATCCAATATTTTTTGTTCGTCCATAGTTTAATTTTATGGTCTTGACAATAATATATCAATACTCTATAATAATCATAAATCTACTAAAGACGATTTATGTCTACTATACCAAATAGGGATGATATGAGTATAAAAAATAATCAAATATTAAAAGAGTTAGAGTATATTGATGATGAGATTTGTACCATTGAATCCTTAGTCACAGTTGTGAGGGATTCTTGTGTAAAAAATAATTATATAACCCAAGAACTTGTATTAAATATTGCACAAAAAAGATTAATAGATATCGCTAATAAGATTAGTCTTATTGATTTAAATGAGTAATGATTTGTCCCACAATATCATTATGCAAAGTTTTAATATCGTGCGAAACGTCTATTTTCCCCCAGCCGAGTTTTTCAATATAATCTGTACAAGCAATTTCACGTGCTTCCATATTAGCATCACAAATTTTTACAACAAATCCTTCTTCTTTTGAAGTGTTCATGACAACACAGAGTCCTCCTGCTCCAACTTTTGCAACAATTTCGCTTGTACTTTGTATAATTTTGGTGTCAGTTCTGTTTTCTCCGCCAATAATGTAAGGGTTATTCAAAAAAGCATTTTTAATTTTTTCGTATTTAGGGTTGCAAAATAAATTCAAATATCCTTTAACAATATTTTTTAACGGCATTGAATGAATAGGAACACCGCATCCGTCTTTTGTTACGGGATATTGAGTATTAATTTCGCACAATTCATAAATTTTTTGTTTTATTTTTTGTTGAAGCGGATGGCTTATATCATCATAATTTTCAAGATTCCAGCCGTTTAATTTGCATAACCCCAGCATCATTGCATGTTTACCTGAACAATTGTTATGAACTTGCATTGGTTTCTCGTCTTTTAAAAGTAACTTATCTTGCGCGGTTCGCGAAATCGGAGAGTGTTCTCCGCATTTTAATTTATTTTGAGAAATCCCGAATTTTTTTAATAGATTTTCTACAATTTTAATATGGCATTCCTCGCCTGCGTGGGATGCGCAGCAAATTGCTATTTCTTCTTCGCTCATACAAAATTCTTTATCAAGCCCGTAATCTATAATTAGTGATGCTTGCAACGGTTTTGCACATGAACGCAAAAAATACGGATAATCGTTATCTTCGCCGATTTTTTCAAGAATTTTATTTTTATTGCATCGAACAACATATCCGAAATGTTCTTGTTCGGATAGCCCATTGCGCAAATATTCTACGAGTTTTTCGGGTTTGGAATTATTATTCATTTTTTATTCCGATACCCGTAAGTTCTTCAATACGCGTTTTTAGTTGTTTATTCTCTTTTTTCAATTCTTCTATTTGTTTTTGATATTCGTAAGAAGATTTTATCGCGGAAATGACGGGGATTTCATTATGATCTAATATAAATCTGTTTTTTGCTTCTTCTTTTATAGAAATTATAATATCCAATTGTTTTTGAGATATAAGTCCCATATCAACAAGGGATTGTCCGAATTTTTTGGATTTTTTTGTACGGTGTTCATAATTTAGTATGGCATCATCAAGTTGTTCTTCTGTTATTACGCCGTCTTTTACGAAATATTCGCCTGTTCTGTATTTGCCTGCCAAAAAACCTGCAATATTTAATATCTGAGAATTATCGGGTAATTGAATATAACCTTCGTCTACGCCAAACAAAAAGTAATTTGCAATTTCTTCTAATGACATATAAGTATTTAATGCAATTTCAGATATTGATGCGTGATTATCGCAATATCTGAAAATATTATAGATATTGTTATCAAAAGAAGATTTTTTGTAATCAAGTTCGCATTTGCCGTCATCTGTAAGAATAGGTCTGTATGTTGCAAAAATATATGCCAAATTGTTATCTGTATTAACTTCTTTAGACAAATTAAAATATATAATTTCTTTTATCCAAGAAGGAAATTCCGATATTTTATTCAAAAATTTTGCTAAAAAATTTCTTTGCACAAATTGCTCCTAATCAACAAATGAATTCTAGCATTAAATAAGTTTTACTTCAACATGTGAATCATTTATTAACAAAAATTGCGCAAAAATTTTTTTTTACATACTTTCATGAGAACATAAAATACTTGAAAAAGTAATTCGGACGATAGGCATATAATACATATAATATATTTCTAAATCTTAGCCCATCGTCCTTTTTTCATTTTATATAATCGCACCTTTAGGTACAACGGTTACACCGCCTTCTGAAACGTGAAATCCGCGTTTTAAATCTTCTTCTTTATTGAAACCTATTGTTGTATGCGGTGGTATTATTACGTTTTTGTCGATAATGGCTTTTCTTATTTGCGAGTATCTGCCCACTTCAACATTTTCCATCAAAATGCTGTCTGTAACGCTTGAGTAGCTGTTTATTCTGACTTTTGGCGATAATACACAATGTGATAAGCCGCCGCCTGAAATTATGCAGCCTTCAGAAACCATTGAGTTTGTAGCCATACCGACTCTGTCCCCTTCTTCCCATACAAACTTTGCAGGCGGATAATTATAATTAAATGTTCTCAACGGCCAATCTTTTGAATATAAATTCAATTCAGGAGAATAAGCAAGTAAATCCATATTAGCCTGCCAATAAGCATCAATACTTCCTACATCTCGCCAATATCCGCGTTCTGTCTGGCTCATTCCGGGGAATGAATTATCTGCAAAATTGTATACATAAATATTTTTACCTTCTTTTAAAAGCATTGGGATAACATTTTTACCAAAATCGTGCGCGGAATCTTCTTTTTGTGCATCACGATTTATGCCGTCTAATAATACATCTTTATCAAAAATATAATTTCCCATAGAAGCCAAGCACATATTTGGATTTCCGGGGATTGATTTTGGTTTGTATTGAGGTTTTTCTACAAAATTGATAAGTTTCCAATTATCATCAACTTCCATTATTCCAAATTCGGAGGCTTCTTCAATCGGAATAGGAATCCCCGAAATTGATAAGTCAGCTTTTTTATCAACATGAAATTTCAACATTTGGGCAACCTGCATTTTATAAATATGGTCACCTCCGAAAACGCATACATATTTAGGGTCTTCATCCATTATATGAAAAATGTTTTGATAAATAGCATCAGCTGTTCCTTTGTACCAGTCGTTACCTGTTCTCATTTGCGCAGGCGCAAGGTCAACATACTGGTTTAAAAACGGTGATAATGCCCATCCGCGTGTGATATGTTTATTTAAAGAATCAGACTTGTATTGTGTTAAAACTTTAATCTTGTAAAATCCTGAATTGATAAAATTATTCAATACAAAATCAATAATTCTATACCTCCCGCCAAACGGAACCGCAGGTTTTGCTCTATCTTTTGTTAAAGGATATAACCTTTTTCCTTCACCACCTGCTAAAATCATAACCAATGCATTATCTATAGACATATAAAACCCTCTTACTCTAAAATTATTCTATAATAAAAATCAAGTTTCGTCATTAATTCTAAATAACTATTTTTTTTATTGAATGCGGAGGCGTAGATGCGTAGTCTGCTATTCAAGGAGGGTTGGAAGGTTAGAAGGTTGGAGGGTTGGCTTTTTATTAATTGAAAATGGAAAGTGGAAAATGGGAAATTGTTTCGTTTTTATTTCCCCTCCCTTGGTGGTAGGGTGTCCGAAGGACGGGAGAGGGTTATATTGAGCAATCCTGTCATTGCTCGGGGGTAAATGCTGCAAACATGTCATTGCGAGCGAACGTTAGTGAGCGTGGCAATCTCATTGATATAATATATCAACTTGTAATTTGCCCAATTAGGGAGATTACTACACATTCTTCGAATGTTCGTAATGACATGAAGTTATGTGGGCAGGCAATTTATTTAATTGAAAATGGAAAGTGGAAAATGGAAAATTGTTTCGTTTTTTATTTCCCCTCCCTTGGTGGGAGGGAGGAAAATCGGTTTGAGTTTGGAAAAATGAAAATTTGACTTATACCATTATTGAAACATATCAAACAGGCCTTCAAACATTTTATTCAAATCTTGCAGGTTTACAACCTCACAAGCTCTATCATTCATTATGACCTGCAAAAGTTTTACATCAGAAGATGAAAAATTTGTGAAATTTATATCATTTGGATTTTTAAGCATGTTATTTTTCGCACCGTTATTTCTTTCTTCTTCTTGCAAAACAGAATCCCCGACATATTTTAGCTGGTCTTTTGTAAATTCACAACGAATCTTTGGAGCAAAACCGACAATTTGAACATCTGAAGCGTTCACACCATATTCATTTTCAAAAGAAGCTCCTGCCCCATCTATTTCTGATGTAAAATTCAAAACACATTTATTATTTTGCCAGCCTAAAATTTCTATTAAATAAACCATATTCATACCCATATACTCGGTATTCATTTTTTCTGAATACGGTTTGCAGGTTTTTATGCTGCTTTCCAGAGTATTTTGTTTTGGTTTAACTGTATTGTATCTGCTTTGTGTATTTTGAATCTTGTGGGGTTGAATATTATATCTTTCGGTTTGATAATTTTGAGTTGTTGGTTTGTATTCCTGTTTTTCATAAGTCGGGTAATAGGTTTTTGCCGAATAAACCGGTTGAGTTTTTTTATATGCAGGCGGTATCGGTGTTTCCCTGTCAGATACAATCTCTGTGTCGTTTGATGATTTAGCGGGAACAATACTTCTTGAATAGGTACTGTTTGTGTATCTTTTTGTGTGATGATGAGTTGGCGTTGACGCAATTTCTGTTGTTGGCGTTGTTATTACAATCTCTTGCGTATTCTTTTGTATTTTTCTGGAAGTGACCACTGTCGGATTTAGTATATATAATACTAAAAGTATTATTATGGCTGATAGTATTATTATGATAATATTTTTATTCAAATTATATTACTCCCGGAATAAATCTGTGTTTAACTTTTTTAGTATATTCAAGATATTTTTCATCTTTGATAAGATTTCTTTCTTCGGTAATTGCTCTTATATAGTATATAAACAACCATAAAATTCCGCCCGCTGCAAATATAAATTTGTCTAAAATGCTTTCAACATTGACACATACCGGTATGACCGTCAGTATTACATAGCACATTTGCATAGAATAATCAGGGTGTCTTACAATATTATAAGGAAATCCTGTTACAATTCCTCTATTTGTTAAATTCCCGACTTTTGCACCAAGTCTTAAGATTGCTATCATAGAAATAAAATTAACCAATGTAACCAATACATACAAAACTATTCGCAAAACGTTATTATCAACAGGAATTAGCGCATCTTGTGTCATAGGTACAAGTTGATTTGTGATAAGCATAAAAGGATAAAAACATGCAAGACACGACAAAATTCCTAATGGTGTTGTATCTGCATATTTTATTTTGCTGCCTAAAAATTTAGTATCTGTCAAATAGCTTATTGCATAAACAGATGTCGTAATTGTAATCATAATTTTTAGCCACATATCAGCGCTGTCATCAATAAATTGCAAAATTCCGTTCCAGAAACCGGTGTTTTGTACGTCCTGTAATGTCTGTCCAAAAATTGCTCCCAAAAAATGAAAATCATAATCAAGTGCAGGTAAAAATTCATTACATAATAAGCTCAAACAATAAGCACCAAAAAATGCTTTAATAAAAAGTATTATAAAAGCTTGTTTTTCGTTTTCTTGCGGCTCAATTTCCCGTAAGCGTTCTTCTAACGGTGTGTTCTTATTAAATAATTTTTTAAAATAATTTATAATAGAAACACTTTGTGAATTTAAAATAGATTCCGGCTTAAATTTTGCTAATAGCGGGTATGCAAAAATAATATACAAAATGTAATAAACACCTAAAACAGTAATATAATTAAAATACGGATTTCTTATATCATGATTGAATATCGGGCATATAGCCAAAAGAAACAATACAATTCCGTATACCAAAATTGATGATAAATAATGTTTTAAAATATCCTTTTTTGAAATTTCCATAATTCCCTCTTTTATTCATTAATTTTACTTGCTAAAAAACTTTCAATAAAACCGTCTAAATCTCCGTCCATAACAGCCTCGACATTTCCGACTTCATATCCTGTTCTGTGGTCTTTTACCATTTTATACGGATGAAAAACATAAGAACGGATTTGCGAACCAAAATCTATATTAGCGGTTTCTCCTCTCAATTGCGCCATTTTTTTCTCTTGTTCTTCTTCTTTTATTGCAAGAAGTTTTGATACAAGAATTTGCATGGCATATTCTTTATTTTGAAGTTGAGAACGCTCTTGTTGACATTTAACAACAATTCCTGACGGTTTATGCAAAATTCTTACTGCGGTTTCAACTTTGTTGACATTTTGACCGCCGGCACCACCCGAGCGCATTGTAGTTATTTCTAAATCTTCGGGAGGTATGGTAATTTCGCGTTCAAAATTTTCTACAATCGGAGAAACATCGACTGAAGCAAAACTTGTTTGTCGTTTACCGTTTGCATTAAAAGGAGAAATTCTTACCAATCTGTGAACGCCCTTTTCGGCTTTTCCGTATCCAAAAGCATATTTACCCGTAATTTTTATGGTCGCAGATTTTATTCCTGCTTCTTCTCCGTCCAATTTGTCTAATAATTCATATTTCCAACCGCGTGTTTCTACCCAGCGCATATACATCCTTAAAAGCATACTTGCCCAATCTTGCGCATCAGTACCGCCAGCACCTGAATTGATTGTTAAAATAGCATCAGCGCTGTCGTATTCCCCTGAAAGCATTTGTTGTAATTCAAATTTTTCAATCTCTGATTTAATTGTTTTTAATGACTCAAAACTTAATTGTATAAGCTCATTATCACCTAATTCCAGTGATGTCTCGCAATCATCAACAGTTTGTTCCCACGAGTTTAATTTTTCTAATATTTCTTTTTTTTCTTTTATATCTTGTCCGATTTTGGAAACTTTTTGGGTGTCATTCCAAATATCAGGTTCCTGCATCTTTTTTTCTAATGCTTCTAAATCTTTCTTTATAGCACAAGGGTCAAAGACACTCCTTTAATTTTTGAAATTTTGGTTTTAATATATTTAATTCTTGTTTTAATTCAGTTTCCATTTGTCCTCGTAAGATTAAAAAGTGTCAAAAGAATCATCATTAAGCGGATTTTTGAATTTTGTAATATTTGATTGGAATAACAGTTTTACTGTGTCAACAGGGCCGTTTCTGTGTTTTGCGATAATAATTTCGGATAATCCTTTCGAATTTGCTTTAATGCTTGCTTCTTCTTCTGATTCTTCGGCTTTTGCATAATAATCCGCACGATAAATAAACATTACAATATCGGCATCTTGTTCGATAGAACCTGATTCTCTCAAATCTGACAGCATCGGGCGTTTGTCGTTTCTGCCTTCAACAGCACGCGACAATTGAGATAAGGCAATAACAGGAACTTCAAGTTCTTTTGCCAAAATTTTCAAACCTCTTGAAATTGCAGAAATTTGTTGTTGACGTTCTTCATTTCCGGTACCTTCAATCAATTGTAAATAATCGATTACAACAAGCCCCAAATCTTTTTGCTGGCTTTTTAATCTTCTGCATTTAGTTCTAATATCAGTAAGTGTGCAACCTGCAGTATCATCAATATATATTTTAGCCTGTCCGAAATCGTTCATTGCCATTGCCAGTTTGTCTAAATCTTTTTGTTGTAAATTACCTGTTTTTTGTCTTTGAGCATCAACTTCAGCATAGGAGCACAACATTCTTTGTGTTAATTGGGAAGCTGACATTTCTAAAGAAAATATACAAACCGGAACTTGCTCTTTTATTGCGACGTTTTGCGCAATGTTCAATGCAAATGTGGTTTTTCCCATTGCAGGGCGTGCTGCTAAAATTATCAAATCCGATTTATTTAACCCGTTTAATAGAGTATCCAAACTGTCAAAACCTGTTCTGACTCCGGAAAATTCTCCTTTGTGATTGTAGCGATATTCTATGGAAGACCATGCATCAAGTACCAAATCACTTATGGATTGCAGATCTGAAGAATTTTTGTTTGTGCTCAATTCATATATTAAATGTTCTGCTTTATCTAATGACGCTGCGCTTGGTTCTAAATCATAACCGCAGCTGATAATTTCGCCCCCGGCACTAATCAAGGCACGTTTTGTTGCTTTTTCTTCTATAATTTTTGCATAATAAGATACATTTGATGTTGTGATGGTATTTTCCGCAAGTTCGTTTATGTATGCTCTGCCGCCTGCAGCTTCAAGATTTCCGCTATAGCTTAAAACATCAGAAACCGTTACGATATCAATATTATCACCGTTATTAAACAATTGAAGCATTGCTTCGTAAATATGTCTGTGCGCAGGTTTGTAAAAACTTTTGGCGCTCAAGGTGTCGGAAATCTTTGTTAAACATGAAGGGTTTACAAGAATAGCTCCCAAAATAGCTTCTTCAGCTTCCAAATTTTGTGGGATTTGGCTTTCATCAATTTCGCGTTTTTTGGTTTTTAATGCAGGCATGTAAATCCTTCCTTTCCGACTTATTATAATCATATTACATAAATAATTTTATGTCTGAATCTGCAAGCAATATTTACGCAATTTTTACAATTATTCCGCAAACCAATTTTTTATAAATTTGACGATGTTATCAAATCCTAAAAGCTCGCCCAAATCCCCTCTTAAATACGGTTTTTTAGAATATACAAGGCAAGGTACTTTTTCTCTTGTATGATCCGTACCTTCAACACAAGGATCGCAGCCGTGGTCTGCTGTTATAATTAATAAATCATTGTCAGTCATTGCTTCAATAATCGGAGTCAGGTATCTGTCAATTTCTTCTATTGCAGCGCCGTATCCTTTAGGGTCGTTTCTGTGCCCGTAGAGCATATCCGTATCGACAAGGTTTGTGAAAATTAAAGATTTATTATTATATGATGCTGTTTGGTCATAAGCAATACTATCTAAATCCAGTTCGTTTTTTACTGCTTTCAGGGTTAATTCCAATCCTTCTTTATTAGAGCCTGTGTGAATAGCATGTGTTATACCTGATTTTGAGAATATATCTTCAATTTTTCCGATTGCAACAACTTTTGAACCGTTGTCTTTCAAATCGTTCAGATATGTATGTTTTGGAGCCATTGAATAATCTCGCCTGTCTTTAGATATTCTTGTCGGTTTGCCGTCTATAATTTTATAAGGTCTTGCAATTACTCTTGCAACGTTATATTCGCCTTCATCAAGTAATTCTCTCGCAATCTTGCACCAATCATACAATGTTTCCAACGGTATTAAATCGGTATCCAAAGCAATTTGATATACACTGTCAGCTGATGTATAAACAATCGGGAATTTTGTTTTATGGTGTTCTTCATTTAATTCTTCAATAATTTTTGTACCGCTTGCGGGGATATTAGCCAAAATCCCCCCGCAATTCGTACGTTCGATAAATTTTTCAATAAGTTCTTTTGGAAAACCGTTAGGATAAGTGGTAAAAGGTTTTTCAGAAACCAGTCCGGCTATTTCCCAATGCCCTGTTGTGGTATCTTTACCTTTTGATTTTTCAACCAAAGTTGCATAGCCTGAAGTCGGATTTTCAACCTTTTTTATTCCTTCAAAGTCTTGTATATTTCCTAGACCCATCTTTTCTAAATTCGGAACATTTAGACCTTTATTAAATTCACACACATGTTTTAGGGTATTACATTCAGGTACATCGCCAAAATCCGCGCAATCCTTCATTGCACCTATTCCCATAGAATCTATAACCATTATAATTGCACGTTTTTCTTCCATAATATTCCTCCAAAAAATTAATATTCAATACCTTTTCTTGCTGCAATTCCGGTATCCCAATAATGCTTTACGGGTTCTATTTTTGATACCAGATGTGCCAATTCAATTACTTTGGGATGAGCGTTGCGCCCTGTCAAAACTATTTCTGTTTCTTCAGGTTTGTTTTTTAGTACTTCAACAACCTCATCAATATCTAAAATCCCCATATCGATTGCAATATTTGCTTCATCAAGAATTATGAGTTGATATTCTTTATTTTTAATAGCTTTTTTAGCAAGTTCCCATCCTTTTTTTATTTCTGTTTCATCTTTTTCGGTTTTATTATCTCGATAAATTATCCTGTCTAAACCTGCCTGTACAATTGTTAAATTATTTGATATTTTTTCTGATAGCTGGCGAAATGAATTCAATTCTCCGTAATCATCCCCACCTTTTGTAAACATAACAATAAGCACTTTCCAATCTCTGCCCAATGCTCTCATCGCAAGTCCTAAAGAGGCTGTGGTTTTACCTTTCCCGTTACCTGTATACACTTGAATATAACCATGTTTATCCCAATTAGGATTTATTAATTTATGTTCCATTTTATACCATTTCCCCAAATTTATTATATATTAAAAATATGGAAGATAAAAACAGTTTGCGAATAAAAATAAAAAATATGCGCAAAAATATGCCGACAGAAGAAATTTCCGCGCGTATAACCGAAAAAATTCGTCAATCAAAAACTTATACGGATGCAAAAAACGTAATGATTTTTTATCCGAAAAAATTTGAAATTAATCTTTTAAATTTACTCTCTGATAATAAAAAATTTTATCTTCCCAGAGTTAACGGAGAAGACTTGGAGGTTTGCCCGTATAAAAACGGGGATGAACTAAAAAAATCAGATTTCGGCGTGTTAGAACCGATAACGCAAAATGTTGACCCTTCAGAACTTGATTTGGTTATTGTTCCTGCGCTTGCAGTTGATAAAAATCATAACAGATTGGGTTATGGCGGAGGATTCTATGACAGATTTTTAGCAAAATACGGAAATCATTTCAAAACAATTGTCGGAATCCCTAAAGAATTTTTCTTTGATAGAATCCCGACAAGAAGGTTAGATATTAAAATATATGAGGTGTATGTTGATTAAAAATGCATATCCAAATTTGGTTTGCTGCCATTGATTTTTTCGTCTTCTATACGCATAGTAGAGCCTATTGTAAAGTTTTGGGCATTGATTTTGTTAATTTCAAATGCCACATCTCCGTTAAATACACTTTCATTTTCTTCCAAGAAATTGAATAGCGGTTCTGTCGGTGATTTAACAAGGTTGCCAAGAGTTTGTTCCGCCTGTTGAATAGTTCTTTCCGGAACTTGAATGTTAAATCCGAATGGTCTGTATGGTCTGTTAAATGAAAATTGTGAGTTTTGTGACATTTTTAATAACCCTTTCGATATTGGATATTCATGCTATCGGCATTTTTGAGTAAAAAGTTTAATTTTTTAGTATGTTTTATTACAATTTGTAACAGTAAATATTTAATGTGCTATGATTTATTTATGAAAACTCTTAAAGACTTTGAAAACGAATTAAGTAAATGCTCAAAATGCGGATTATGTTCCCAAGCTTGTCCGATATATAAATTGACCTTGAACGATTGCACGGTAAGTAAAGGGAAATTCCTTATGTTGCTTGGGGTTGCTAAAGGTGATTTGAAACTTTCAAAAAACATAAACAAATATCTCGATATGTGTTTGAAGTGCAAAAAATGTAACGAGTTTTGCCCTGCGGGAATTGATGTATGTA
Source organism: uncultured bacterium (assembly GCA_900314375.1). Taxonomy (GTDB): domain Bacteria; phylum Cyanobacteriota; class Vampirovibrionia; order Gastranaerophilales; family Gastranaerophilaceae; genus Zag111. The sequence goes on along the minus strand of OMVC01000126.1, from coordinate 7,583 downwards.
CTATTTTAAACTACGCAAAATATGAGTATATGTCTAAAACAATTGTTTCTAAATTTATTAATTTCTTGCAAAGCAGATTAATTTTTTCAAATATTATTAAGCTTTTTCAATTTATTTCAAAGCCGTTCAGACCGCAAAAAAGACCTCATTATGAAAATGCCAAGAATATAATATACTTCAAAGGATGCGTAAACCAAATCTGTCCTAAAGCCGATAATTATATAAATAAAATATTTAAAGATATTCCAATAAATATTATTGAGCCGGATTTTGACTGCTGTGGTTTACCGTTTTTGTCGGAAGGTAATATGAAACGCTTTATAAAAAGCGCAAAACATAATATAAAAAATTTCGGAACGGATTATGACTTTATCGTGAATGATTGTGCAAGCTGTGAAGATACCATACTAAATTACCCTAAATATATCGACGATTTTGAAATAAACCGCGGTAAAGTTATAAATTGGGGCAACTTAATTGCTCTTAATGAAATAAAATTCAAGTTTAACAACCCTGTAAAAGTAACGTTTCACAAACCTTGCCATATAAAAAATGATGCTTTTTTCAATCAAATACTGAAAAATTGTACAAATGTCGAATATATTCAAATGGAGAACTACGACGATTGCTGCGGGTTATCGGGGACTTTCGGGATAAAAAACCCGAAATTATCATCAGAATTAATGAATTCAAAAGCAAAAAATATTATCGCAACAGGCGCGCAGTACGTAGTGACTACTTGTCCTTCTTGTATTATAGGTCTAAAAATTGCCTTAAAAAATACCGATATAAAAGTCGTAAGCTTGCTGGAATTTTTATCATCAGCAGATGAGATAGGACAAAATATTTAGTTTACTTTAATACCTTTTTCCGCAAAATATAACCTTAAGAAAAAGCAGGCAACGTGTTGGATAGAATCCACTCTTACCCATTGTCTTGTTGCTTTAAATCTTATACTGCGTACGGATTTTTCAGGATTTTTGTGTGCATAATTGTTTTTATCCGTATTATATAAATACATTTGCGAAAGGGCTGTTTTTCTGCAAGCTTCCAAAAGTGTTTGTGCAAGTTCTTCTCTGCCTAATTTTGCCGCAAGATAATATGCTGCAACCAAACCTTCAGAACGCGCGCCGTCAGGATAAAAATGATCACCGTAATTGTAATAATATCCGCCCTCAAAATCGATATAAGGGGAATCATCACGTTTGTATGTTTTTTCTATCATTGTACCTGCATCTTTGAATACAAAATTGATATAATTATCTTTTTTAAACCCTTCATAATCAACCCATTCTTCAATCGCCTGCATCAACCAACCATCTGACGGTAATGCCGTAAATAAATCCGCATAAATTTTCGGGCGTTCATCAACAAGCCAATCGAGAGCCAATTGAGCTTTTGGAATAATTTCCGATACCAATTCTTTGTCATCAAAATGATTAGCTACAAGTGCCAAACCTAACAAAGCTTCCCCCGGATAATAGAATGAGAATGTAAATCTGCGTTCTTCATCTGATAAATCATACAATTCGTTTCCGTTTTGTACTCTCGGATGAATAAAATAGCCAAGCATTTCGCCTGTCTTGTAGACACGCGAAACTATATGTCTTGCATAGAGTCTTATATAATCATCATAGCAAGTATCTTTTGTTTCTTGACGATACTTCATCATTGCAACAAGTGCAACACCGGTTCCGCCCAATTTTGCTTTATTATTGTAGTATACATATCCGCATCTTTTGCCGTTAACTTCGTGTTCTCTTGTTATCGAAGTAATAAAATCAAGACCGCGTTTTGCATTTTTTATATAAATTTCATCGCGTGTTAATTGATAAGCTCTTATTAAAGATATTACCCCGCCGCAATGTCTTAAATCATTATAGTACAGGTTATCTTCCGTTCTGTCAGGGTGTTCGTGGTCCTTGTAATTGTCGTCTTTGCAGTCATAATAATACATAAATCGCCCGTCAGGTTTCATATAATCCTGCACCCAGTTTATACTGTTCAGGGCAATGTCTTTTATGCCTTCTGCGGAGTATTCATTTAATGTTGTGCCGCGGTATAACGGAAGAATATCTTCTTTGTATGAAACAAAAGCTCTGCTTTTAATCAGGTGCATTGTATGCGGAGCATTATAAAGTATTTTTGCTCTTTCAGTCATACTGTTTGTTATGTTTTTTATGGATGTTTGTCGAATAACTTGGTTTAGTGCTTGTTTTAAGCCGTTATGACTTTTTGTCCAAGCGTCTGTCGGCATATATATGTAAATATTATTTTCAAAATTTAATTTTAAACCGGTAATTCCCGGTTCAAATCTGTTTTCGTCAAATTTTGTCAATTGGAGTTTTGAAGTTTTTACGGGTTGCTGTTCCGTAATATATTCAAGCATTATACGACATTTGTTAACATCATTTATATCGAATTCGTTAAACCTTTTATGTTGTCTTAATTTTAAAATGTCGCGGTTAACCGTATTTATGAAAGTATTTCTCGTAGAACCCCATCTTATCGGGTCTTTTCCTGCTTGGAAAAGCGTGATGTATACATAGCTGAATGTATTGTCATATTTTATAACATCATCCAAGTTTATATCGTCAGCTTTTACTTCCGTATTATTTGCTAATGCTGTTCTTATTCTTTTAAAAAGTTCTTTTACCGCAGAAAAATCTTTTTTAAAATATTCTCTGTCTTTATTATTTTCAACTTCGTAAGACATTTCAAAATTCTCCAATATAAATATCAAGCTTTTTAAATAATACCACACTATATAAAAATATTCCCCATCTTTTTGATTGAGAAGTATTAACAATCGTAACAATTTTGCCTGCATAATAACCCTATGCTAATGTGTTATTGAGGGGAGAGTTATGAAAAATATTATTATATATACAACCAAAAAGACTTCCGAGGTTGCAGATATCCTTTCTGCAATTGAAGATTCAGAAATACGAATTGAGTCTGCGGCAAATTTAAAAGACTATGAAACATTAAATCCGGGAGTTATTATAATTGAAGATGTTCCGAATATCAAAGACGATTTAATGGTTATGAAGTTTAAATATCCGGTACTTTTCATCGGAGAAACATTTAAAGGTTCTACTGTTCGTGCGGTAGCCTTTGATTATGTTAAAACTCCTGTTGATAAGCAAGAACTCATTGTGCGTACAAAAAATATGCTTAAAATAAGAGAGTTGCGCGACAAAATGAAAACTCTTGCGACAACAGATGAACTGACAGGCCTTCATAACAGAAAATATTTATTGGAACGTATGGAACAAGAAATTTCTCGTGCAAAACGTTATGCAACACCTTTATCATTGTTGTTATTTGATTTGGATTTCTTCAAAGCTGTAAATGATATTTACGGCTATGAATGGGGCGATGTTTTATTAAAATCAATCGCTGATAAATTGAGAAATGTCATTCGTAAAGAAGATATTTTAACACGTTACGGCGATGAAGAATATGTAGTTGTTCTTCCTAATACTTCAGAAGAAAACGCATTTTTATTTGCGGAAAGATTTCGTAAAGAAGTTGAACGTATGGAATTTATTCCTGCGGGAGAAGAAGAACGTCATCCGATTACGATTTCAGGCGGAATTGCGACGTTCCCTTGTCTTCCTGATACGGAAGAAGATGCAAACACTATTATAAGATACGCGGAACACGCATTATACAATGCAAAAAAACGCGGTAAAAATAAAATCGTTCAATTTTCTCATTTGAATTTGGGCGAATAGTATAACAGATTCCTTTCTGAACACTTACATAGTGTAAATCTGGTTAATAGGCGGCAAACTTTCCAAGCCGCCTTTTGTTTTTTGTGATATAATATTTTTATGAAAAAGATTTGTTTATTATTATTTATATTTTTAGGTATCACTGCAGCTAAAGTTACTGCGGATCAATTTGTACCCGAATTTGATAAGATGAAATTTGTGCGCTGTGAAATTGACGAAGAAATTTTTAATCAGGATAATACAAAAGTTTCCGATTCGCATTATCACAGATTTTACAGATGGGATGATGAATACAAACAGGTATTTCTTCAAAAAGAGCCCGTTGACAGATTGATATATTACGGTCCTGACAGAATAGAATTTCGTTATCAGGATATGACAGATGATTTTATTGAACAAACTCATGTTTCTATTGACAGAACTACAATGAAATATCAGTCAAATTCTCGTATTAATTATGATAATCCTGATTTTGGCTCACGTCATTCAAAAGGCACAGGCGATTGTAAAATTTTAGAATAATTTTTACGTTTTTTAGCAATTTTTCTTTCCTAAAATACTTTATATATATGTAAAGGGTTTAGGTTAGTTATTATTATGGGAAAAACGGTAGAAGATATTTGTAATTTGTTGACATTAAATAATGAGTTATGTTTTGAATATAGGAAACAGGTAAAGCGTGTAACTCTGTATGACAGTATTACCGAAACTATTCAAAACGTTACAACAACTAATCCGTTTTTAACAGATTGTTTTTCCGATATAAAAATGTACCGAATAGCGCAGAAACTTGCAACTGCACTTGATAAGAATAATATAGATAAAATAAAAGAATTGAAAGCTTTATACGGCGATTCAAAAGATTTTGCAAAAGCCAAAAAACTCTTAAACGATAAGTGTAAAGAGGTTTGGAGTGTATATTTACCTTCTAATGCCCCGAAAGAAGCTATGAAGGCACTCGGTATAACTAATCAACCCGATTTAGATTTTATTTTAGGCAACAGTATCCGTTATTTTGAAAAAGATGACGGGGATACAACATCTTTTATAATAGCCAAAACCCTTAATAACAAAAATATGAATTATACGATAGAAGATATTCATGAATATTTAATAAAAATGAATAAAAAAGATAAATGCAATTATAATTTTAAAACGGTATCCTATTTGATTTCTCAACACAATTACGATGATATAAAATTGAAAGAACTCGGAATTGATGATATTACTATAGCAAAAGCGCTTGAAACATTAAAAATCGGAAAACGCGCAAAATATTATATAAATAATATAAAAAATACAAAATTATTTGAAAAGGCGGTTTCCTTATTCTAAAATAAGGATTATGAAAATAGATAATTTTAAGGTGGAAGATTGGTTTAACGAGTACGAGCATTGGGCAAAATACGACCTTGCAGATACTTGTGTAGAATCTTTATCCGTAAATGAATTGGTGTCATTAACAGGTGCTGATTTCGCGGATATATTAGGCAGAAAACTTAATTATGGCGATATACATGGGTCTTTGAGATTAAAAAATGCCATATCATCATTGTATGAGAACCAAAAGTGTGAGAATATTACAATAACACATGGTGCAATCGGTGCTAATCAGCTTGTTATGATGACTCTTGTAGAACCGAATGATAAGGTAGTTTCTATAATTCCAACCTACCAGCAGCACTATTCTATTCCAAAATCTTTTGGCGCAAATGTTGAAACATTTTACTTGGAAGAAAAAAACAATTGGCTTCCTGATTTAGAAAAATTAGAAAAAGCTGTCGGGACAAACACAAAGCTTATTTGTCTAAATAATCCTAACAATCCAACAGGTGCGGTAATTCCTGACGATATGCTTCGTAAAATTGTTGAAATTGCGCGCAAATCAAATGCTTATATACTTTGTGATGAAGTTTACCGAGGTTTAAATCATATCGCAAATCCGTTTTCCGTATCGATTGCTGATATTTATGAAAAAGGGATATCTACAAGCAGTGTTTCTAAAGTTTTTTCACTTGCAGGGTTAAGATTAGGCTGGATAACTGCGCATAAAAGTATTATTGATAAAATCAACATACAACGGGAATATAACACGATAAGTGTCGGAGTTTTAGATGATTATTTTGCATCAATTGCGATAGAAAATAAAGATGTCATAATAAAACGAAATCTTGAAAAAATAAAAATCGGCAAGGATATCGTAAAAAAATGGATAGAAAAAGAACCTCATATAAGCTGGATTGAACCTAAAGGCGGAACAACATGTTTTGTTCACTATGATATTGATATGCAATCCTATGATTTATGCAAAAATTTGCAGCATGATACGGGAGTAATGATTTTACCGGGGCAAACTATGGAAATGGATAATTATTTACGAATAGGCTACGGTAATAATTTTGAACAACTCAAAAAAGCTCTCGAAATTTTTTCGAGTTGGTTGGGGTAAAGTATTTTTGTTTTTTAAATGTGCCTTTGTGCCGGATTGATAAGTAAGTCTGCAATTCTGTCAGAACCCATGAAATCACGTTTAGACATTATGCTTGCGGCTTTTTGGTTGTCATAAGGTACAAATCTGTGTCTTATTTCAAAAGCCCCGTCTGCAAAATCTACAATTGCATAGCACGCAACAGGTTTGTCCGTCATTGGTCTGCCGATACTTCCTACATTTACAACGGTTTGGCCGCTATGAGTTTGATATCCGCAAGGTATGTGTGTATGACCGCATAAAATAAGCTTTTCTGTAGTCCCGTCAATAATTTCTTCAATCTCGTCTATCGGCATTTCAGGGAAAATATCTTCATTGTTTGCTCTTGGGGAACCATGAACGAGTAAAATACTGCAGCCTTCAACTTCTAAACTCAATTGAGGAGCTAAATCGCCAAGAAATCTTATTTGATTATCCGTCAAATATTTCATATCATCTTGCAGTGCATTAGCCATAATTGGGTATTGTTCGCCTAAAAATTGCATGACTTCCGGTCCGTAATTAACAATCATTTTATCCGTATTGCCTTGAATGATTGTCCATGCTTCTTGAGCCATTACATAATCCATTGTTTCTTTTGGTTGAGGCCCTGCAAGAACCAAATCACCAAGACAAAAAACATGCTCACAATTTTGAGCAATAATATCGTCCATTACAACTTCCAATGCTTGTAAATTTGCATGAATATCAGAAATTACGGCTGCTCTCATTTTATTCTCCTTATTTAATATAAAGCTTACTTATCCTCTACTTCAATAAGTATATCATGAATTTTGCAATCAAAAAATTTGCTGATTGTTTCCAGAGTGCTAATTCTGTAATCATGATATTTACCGCTAAAAAGTTTATTAACTGTGTCAACACTCAATTTGGTGGCTTCAATGATTTCTTTTTGTGTGTATTTGCGTTTCCAGCGAACATTATATAAATTAACAATATACATAAATTTATAATATCTTATTATGTTCTAATTGACTTTAATTCTGTTTTATCATATTATAATTCTGTTAAAACAGAAAAATATTAATATTGTTTTACAAGAAAGGAGCATTTATGAGCGAGAGTTTGGAAGCATTGGAAGATTTGTTGTTTGAATTAAGATATCCGATTTTGGCATCAGGTATAATCATTGATTTGTTGACTAATGATTGTGATACAGATTGGGAGGTTTGGCATAAATCTCAATCTTATTCAAAGTACAATAATTATAAATCGTTAATTTACACCTTAAATTTGTTAAACAAAAGGGCATCAGGCTTGAGTAAAATATATAATCGAAAAGTTGATTATTTGTATAAACAGAATAGAGTTTAATATGGGATTGCCACGCCCTATTGAGTTCGAAATTGTATATG
>OMVC01000085.1 GCA_900314375.1 uncultured bacterium | reverse complement strand
AAACTTATGTATACGGTGGAGCGATATCTAATTTGAATTAGATAAAGAATATTATAGGAGATTTTAGCAATAATTATTCATTATCAACAAGTGCATATGCTATTGGTGGCGCGATATATAATTCGAATTCAATAACAGATATTAAAGGAGATTTTAACGGTAATTATGCAAAAACATCAGGGGCTTATGCTGCAGGCGGTGCAATATACAATGGAAATATTATTCAAAATCTAAATGCTACATTTAAAAACAATAAAGCAGAAACCTCCGGAACATGGGCTCAAGGTGGTGCAATTTTTAACTATAAAAGTATAAACGAAATAAACGGTGACTTCATCAAAAACATTGCATCCACAACAGGAACATCAACAGCAAACGGTGGGGCTATTGAAAATAGAGGTAACATCGGAAATATAAACGGAAACTTTGAAGACAATAGAGCTTTAGCCCAAAATACCGGCGCAACCGGTGGTGCGATTCGCAATGCCTCAAACGGAACCATTGAAGCAATAAACGGTAACTTTAATAATAATTATGCAATAGCCGGCGACTATACCTGTGGCGGTGCAATATACAACTTAAAAGATATTGGAAAAATAAAAGGTAATTTCTCAAACAATTATGCTTCTGCAAAAACATATTCATTTGGTGGCGTATTGTTTAGCGGTGGCACAATCGGCGACATACAGGGCAGTTTCAAAAATAACTATGCAAAAACAAGTTCAGAAGATAAATTAGCACTTGGCGGTGCAGTGTATTCAAACCGCGCAGATATGCAATTTACTGCAGATGGCAAACAAAGCGCATTTTCAGGAAACTACACTCAAGACAAACGCGGTAAAATAAATAACGCTATTTTTGTTCGCACAAACAAACTTGCAACAGACACAACTCCTGAAGAATTTGTATCCCCGACAATTACACTTAACGTAAAAAATGGCGGTTCGTTCTTATTTAATGACAATATAGACGGCGGTGAATTGAATTCGGAAGTCACTGAATTAAAACGCAATCACCAATACAATTTAAAATTAAAAGGCGATTCAACAGGTAAAGTTTATTTCAATAACGACATTCTAAACGCAAATATTGAACATAATGACGTAACAACTTATGTAGACGGGATGAAATACCTAAACCACTTAAAAGGCGAAGGTATAAACTCTTTAACAATGAATTCAGGTACTTTAAATGTCGGCTCATTTAACCTTGCACCGTTGCATTTTGACTCCTTTGGAATGAACGGCGGCACAATAAATATTGACAAAGTTGACGTAGATTTAGCAAATAAAACAATGGGAAGAATTACCGCAAATTCCTACGGAGGTTCAGACAAAGGTACAATCAATGTCAATGCTATGAACGTATTATCTGACGGCGAAAAAGAAGTTACACCTGTTCTGTTTGCGGATAAATCATTCAAACATACCGTAAAAAGTCCTGTAAAAGAAGCTTATACAAAACTATATCGTTATGATGTTTCTTATGACACAAACGGCACATTCGGAGAAGACGGATACTTTGTATTCACAAGAGGCGGTAACGGCAGAAATTCATCTGACAGTTTCAACCCTGCTGTTTTAACAGATACAACAGCAGTTCAAGCAGGCGGTCAAACCGCAATGAATAATGTATTTTTATACGCATTTGAGCACGCGGATATCTTCTCTCAATTGCCGTCAGCAGACAGATTTGCAAAAATAAATTCTAACAAATATGCAATTGCATCAACAGATTTTAACTCTAATTTAAAATACAACAGTGATTTAAATAATAAAGGCGTATGGGTAAAACCTTATTCAACCTTTGAAAATATAAAACTTAAAAACGGTCCAAAGGTTAACACAATAAACTATGGTACATTAGTCGGATTTGACAGTGATTTCCATAAACTAAAACACGGGTGGGCAAATGTAGCAACGGCATACATCGGTTACAGCGGTTCACAGATGGATTACAAAGGTGTTGATGCGTCTATGAATTCCGGATTAATCGGTTTAACAGAAACCTTCTACAAAGGTAACTTCTGGACGGCATTAACAGCAACCGCAGGTGCCGGAGTTGCGGAAGCGCATACAATGTATGGCAAAGACGAAATGACTATGCTAATGGCAGGTATCGGTTCAAAAACAGGGTATAACTTTGAATTTAAGGAAGGTAAATTCATAGTTCAACCGAGATTGTTTATGAGCTACAGTTTTGTAAACACCTTTGACTATACAAACTCTGCGGGCGTAAGAATAGATTCGGATCCTATGCATACTGTCCAGATAAATCCTTCGTTAAGGATAATCGGCAATACAAAGGGCGGTTGGCAGCCTTATGCGTCTGTTGGTATGGTTTGGAACTTATTAAATGAAACTAATGCAACCGCAGATGGTGTGAAACTTCCTGAAATGCATACAAAACCTTATGTAGAGTATGGCGTTGGTTTGCAAAGGACTTGGGCGGATAAATTCTCTGCTTACGGTCAGGCGATGTTACGCCACGGCGGCAGAAACGGTATTGCACTAACTCTTGGTTTCCGTTGGGCATTAGGACGAGATTACAGCAGACCGCAAAAAGTTCAAAAAGATTCAAAGATGTCAGCAAGACATGATGTCAAGGGGGTAAATGATAAGCAGGATATGCTG
>OMVC01000125.1 GCA_900314375.1 uncultured bacterium | reverse complement strand
GTAAATAGTAAATATCAAGAAGGAGTTTTTGTTGATGAATTAAAAGATGCTATCGGTAAAATTATTCCATCAAATATACCTTCAAAAGCTTATAAAAAATTTGATGATTCAGAAAATTATATCGAAAAATATTCTTTATTCCAAGATATTATTACTGCAGGAATTGACCCTGCCGTAAATAGTGCGGTCAGGTCGATTAGAGATCAATTATTATATTCTCCTTATCAATACTTGAATGATTTGGAAGATCTCGCACGTGGAATGACCAAAGACGAAATAAAAAAAGCAATTCTAACCGCAAGAACAGCAGGGATGTCTGTATATAATGAGTATGAAAAAATAGAGCGCATTGTTAATGGTGATGGTATTTTAAATAAAGGTATAAATACTTTAGATGAGTATAATAGTTTACCGGATAACAGTCTTGTAAAAACTCTATTTGAAAAAGCCGCAGCGATATTATCTTATGGCAATATGCCGGCGGATGGAAAAATGCTTTATAAAGAATTTAATGTTTCTGATTTAAAAGCATTCAAGGACCAAATTCACAGTGAAGCGCGCAAAGATTTCGATTATACATTTGCAAAAGATTTAAAATTCTATGTATATGCGGTAGAGAGTGTGCGAGAAAAGGTCTATGATATATTGTCAGTTGCTGCCAGAGAAAATAATATAAATATTCCAAAAGATGTAATGGTAAAAGCCGTTAATTCTATGAAGGATATTTCAAATCAGGATTTTGACGGAAGTTTAGAGCATACAGCAGATATTATGGTTTCTAATTTTAAAAACTATATAGCTGAAAATACGCAGAATTTTGATAATAAAGAAAAATATATAGATACAATGGGAAATATTATATTTAATAATATAATATCAAATTGTTCTCTTTCTATAAATGAATTAAACAATTTTTCTTCAGGTAATTTACAAAACATTGGTAACTGGATAGATAATGTATTTTCACCTGCTACAGATGAAGAATTTGTAAACATATTTAATGATTTGCGTAACATGACAAAAGCAGATTTTGAAAATAAATACAATTCGCTGATAACAGATGATGTCATCGGTATAAAAAATATTACAGGATATGATATACTGAAAGATTTCAAAAACGAAATTGAATCAATCCAAAATGTTGTGTTTAATACTATGTATTATCAACAATATGCAAAAGAGGTTGAATTAAGCAAATTAAAAGCCTTCTATGACTACGGCAAGTTCTCGAGAACATCTCGTGGAGCTGTTTATGTAGGTAAACGAACATTTAATGATATATATTCTGATTATTATACTTCTTTGTTAATGTTATCAAGGATGAAGGAAAATGAAAAACTTTCAGGTGAATTATTCAAACGTTACGGTTTATTTTTTGCATATCCAAAGGTAGAAGTTTCTGATGCAGAAAGTATTGCAGCTTCACTTAATGCATTAAAAGAAAATATAAATGATTATATAATTTATGTTGAAGCATATAAAACTCAAAAAATATCCTTTGAATTATGTCAAAGTTTGAAAAAACGTATAGATAGGTATAAGTCATTAACAAATGTTGTTAATCCAAGACAACGTGCATATCTTTTGAAAGACTTGCAAAAGCTCGCAGTCCTCAATAAAGATGATGAAACAGTTGCAGATTTATTGTCCGAAATAAATAATGTACTGGAAGAAAAGCCGGCTTCTATAGTTGAATATGAAAATCTAATAAATGAATTAAATGATAGATTTATTTTGTATACTCATACTGTTGACGGTTCGACAATGGATGAGGCAATTGCTTCCAGTCTTAAGAACATAAATGTGTATAAGAAAACATTCATAAATGGTATTTTTACTGAAAAATATCAGTCTAAAGGTATGTTGTTATTGAATAAATGGATTGATGCAAAGATGAAATCCGTGTCAGATCCGTCAAGTAAAATGCGTGATGAACAGGCAGAACTTGCTTTTGAAAAATTTAAAGATTTTTATATGAAGCATAGAGTTTTCCAAAAACCGGAAGAAGTCTTAAATGAATTTTTATTGCTAAATGCGAAAGATGCAGCCCCTTCTTTTAATGTTTCAAATGATGTAACACCGGAAGAATTAGCATTAAGATGTAAAAATTTAAAAGATACAATAAATATTCATAAAGAAAATTTAAAAGGATTGTTATATAAAGCCTCATTGTTAGAGTTACAATCTATAATAATGGAATGTGCAAAATCATCAAACTTGAATGTAGTGGGTAAAAATTTGATAAATTCAAATTTAAAATTAAATGATGGTTCATATTTGCAATTGGGTTCGGATGAAGGATTACAAGCTATAATTTCTCCGTTGTTGGCTGAAAATAGTTTAGATTCTGCTGCATTATTTTTCAATCAACTGGGTTTATCTGAAAGAATAGCAGAAATGATAACTTCAGGAGATATATTTAATAAAGCCTATAAAAATATCAACAGAATCGACAGAATATTAAAAAGTGTAAATTCTCAAGCAAAATACATTAATGATACTCTTGCAGGCATGTCAAATATAGATAATGTTGAAAATTATGAAGAAATGATTATTAAATATCAAGACTCACTATTGCAAAAAATTAAGAAGACTAATTATCGCAGAGTAGCAGAAATATACAATGCAGCAATAGATGATACGCTTGAAGAAATCAAAAAGCAACCGAACAGTTCTAGATATCTGATTTTAAAAGCCAATATGACAGAGGCTTTAGCCGGCGTAAGAGCGGTTGTTACTGCGGATATAAACAATCTAAATGAAGAAATTCGAATAATTCAAAACACAGGGCGCTTGCTGTCAAAACTGGAATTGCCGGAAACCGGAAAAGCATATAGCTTGAGAGAAAATTTCTATAGTGAATCAGTAAAATTGGCAGACTATCAGAACAGTTTACCTGATGAATATAGTGATATAGGCTTATCAAGAGTATAATTTATAACAAAAAAAGAGCGGTATGAAATGTTTATTCAAACCGCTCTTTTTAGGTACAAAATTTTATACTTTCTTCAAAAAATCCGGAACATCTAAATGTATTTGAGGAAATTCAATCGAGGACGATGAGGATGTGGTTTGAGCCGAAGTGTCACCTTTAAAGTATTCTGCAGCTGATAATTGCATCGCTCCTCGTGTTGATTTTTCAGCAAAGCCTGTTGCAATAACTGTAATTTGAATTTCACTTTGTAATGATTCATTGATAGATGTGCCGATAATAACATCCGCATCATCTTTTACTACGTTATTGATAACATTTGTTGCATCATTTATTTCATATAATGTCATATTAGAACTTCCCGTAATATTAACAATAATACCTGAAGCTCCGTCTATTGAAGATTCCAATAATTTAGAATTGATTGCCATTTCTGCAGCTTTGATAGCTCTGCCGTCTCCTTGAGCTCTGCCGATACCCATCAATGCCGTTCCGGAATCTTTAACGACTTTTCTTACATCTGCAAAGTCTATATTTATCATTCCCGGTATTGTAATAATATCAGATAACCCTTGAATTCCTCTGAACAGAACTTCATCAGTTACGCAAAAAGCTTCTCTTACGCCATAAGAGCGTTCAACAACCTGTAACAGTTTATCGTTAGGAACAATTAAAATGGCATCAACATATTTTCTCAATTTTTCTATGCCAGCTTCAGCTTGCGCCATACGCTTTTTGCCTTCCCAACTGAAAGGTTTTGTTACAAAAGCCATTGTCAGGATTCCTAAATCTTTTGCAATTTGAGCTACCACAGGAGCTGCGCCTGTTCCTGTTCCGCCGCCCATACCTGCTGTTATAAATAACATATCCGTATTTTCTAAAGCTCTTGTTATTTGTTCCTTAACTTCCATAGCTGCTCTTTCGCCTCTATTGGGGTCTGCACCGCAGCCAAGTCCGTTTGTTGTTTCCATACCCAATTGTAATTTGTTAGGTACATCACTGCAACTCAATACTTGTAAATCTGTATTCATTAACCAAAATTCTACACCTGCAAGTTTTGCATGGAACATTCTGTTAACGGCATTTCCGCCGCCGCCGCCGATACCTGCAATTTTTATTCTTGTCGGATTTATATTTGGTTTGTTATTGTCATTTTCATAGCTAGAAATAATATTTTCCATAGAGCCTCCTACTAATACACAAATATATTTTATATTATATTACAAAAATTAATAATGACACATTTTGTAATAATATGTTGCAAAAAATGACAATAATTTAGGCTTGTAAATCTAATTTATTTCCCGTGTTTTTGTTTTTTAGTGCAACAGCTTGCATTTTAACCGCTTTGGCTTCGTTTGCGACTTTGTAGTCTTGTCCTGACGGGTCTGATGGGGCAAGTGCCGCTTTTATTACCGTATCTGCGTGGTCAATTGTCGCTTGTGGGTTTTTTCTGTTTAATGCAGGCATTTGAATAGGAACGTGTCCTGATATAGGAATACCGTCCGAATTTCTCTCAATAGAAATAGCTCCGGCATATTTCCCTCCGGCAAGTTTATGCGCCATCTCATGTGAGTATATATGAGCATAATTTCTATTTATTAAGTTTTGTTTCGATTCATAACTGATTAACATACACACCTCTGCTACAATTATAGTAGATAGTTTGCGGTGTGTCAATATAGTTTTATAAAAATTATTATATTAAGGGTATTGACAACAATAAAAAAGTTAGTTATCATACAAGCAAGGTAGTAAAATTATGTATAATATTTTTGTAAAAAAATCTAATAACTCCTCCTCCTCAAGCAAGTCCAAAGCGGAACTTACTTGAATTTTTGATGTGTGTTATTAGAAATTATAAAGTGTAAAAGAGTTCCGTTAATTTAACGGAACTCTTTTTTAGTGGAGAAAAAGGATATGGAACTGACAATAAATAAAGTAAATTATAATAAAAGACAGTATGAACCAACATTCAAAGGCCCGTTAGATGGTGTTTTAACCGGTGTCCTTCGTACTCTCGATACTAATGCGATGGCAAATGCTGCAGTATTGGATGTCGGTACTATGGTTATTCCTCGTACTTATTTTGATACAAAAGACAGAAACAAATACGCCGGTGGTGAAACTTTTATTAGAGAGATTTGCGGTACTTTAATAAATTGCTTTGCTGCGGGAGCTTTTGGGGTATTAATAGCAAAAGCGGCAAATAAATTTGTTAACAAGGATGTGAAAATCAACACAAACAGTTGGTTTAGTGAGGATTCATTGTCGTTATTAAAGAATGCTTGGGACAATAGTGATAATAAAACTCAACGTTATGTAGAAAATGTCTTTAATGCTATAACCGGTTTTGACGGAGCAAAAAAGACAGAATTTAAAAACATTGATTGGAATAATGTAGAGTGGTACAAAAATAACAAATGGGGTGAATACCTTTGGAAAAATCCTGCATACAAACATTTTGAAAACAGAATAAAAACAAAAGACGGGTTTATAAAGAATTTTGCAAAAGTTATTTTGGATAAAGATATAGATAAGCAAGATAAAAAACAAATTTTTGAAATCTTTGAAACGAGATTAACAAATGCACTGAAAGCAAACCGAGATGTTGAAGTTCGTTTTGGTGATAAAAAATTAAGCGGGACTTTGGGCAATATATTGCGTGACACTTATGATATCGCCCATGATGTATTTACAAACGATAAAGCTGATGTAAATGCCGTATTGAAAAAAATCAGAAAAGTCAATAATATCAAAATCTTTGGTGCTTTAACCCTCGCATCTTTAATTGGCATAAGTGTCCAAAAATTTAACAGAAAATTAACAGAAAAAAGAACCGGTAAAAAAGGATTTGTCGGCGATGTCGATTATATGACAAGGGATAATAAAATTCAGAATGACAAAGTTGATAATGATAAAAAAGGATTGACTTTTAAGAAGATATTGGCAAGTGTCGGTATGGTGGCAATGGTTTTAGGTGTAATGAAGGTTAAAAATCCTAAAGATTTTGTGAAAAAACTTCAATTTACCGGACCGGTATCGACGGGTAATGCTATTAAAACAGTATATATGGCAACAATTTTAGGAAGATTCTTAGCAGCTGATAATAATAATGAATTAAGAGAATCTGTAGTACGTGATTATTTCGGTTTCTTGAATTGGCTTGTATTAGGCGGATTTGCCGCTAAGGGTATCGGCAATATTTTAGATCCTAAAAAAGAAGCTTTGTTTAATATTAATAAAGAAGGAAAAGGTATTAAACACTGGTTAAATAACGTTTCTCTAAAAACTCATGAAGAAATAGCCGCACATGGCAAAGAGTTTGCAAAGA
>OMVC01000175.1 GCA_900314375.1 uncultured bacterium | reverse complement strand
GACGTTCTGCTAAAGCATAAGTATTTGAATTAATTTTAGCAAATCTGTCCATCGCAGAGAAGTTCATGAAAGTATCGCCATGTTCAAATGCGTAATAGAGCGTATTTGTCATAGAAGCCTGCGCACCGGCTTGGGTTGCGACAGGGGATGTCAATACTGCAGGGTTGAACGAATCTAACGGATTTGAACTTCCTGCACCGCGCATAAATACAAAATATCCTGCATCTTCTCTGTTGTCATAATGGATTCCATATTTGTATAATGGAGTTAAGAATTCTTTTTTGCTTGTTGTGACATAATCTTTTAAACCTTTTTGGGCAAAATAGATTTCGATTTTGTCTTTATCGCTTCCTGATATGAAATTCATATCTTTTACATTAAGTTTGCCTTTGTGGTTTCCGTATGAAGATGCGGTAAATCTGTCCATCGTTTGATTTGCCATATCAACATCCGCAACAAAATCAGTATTACCGTTTACGGTTAAAGATTTGAAATCATAAACATAAATTTCATTATTAACGGTGTTTACTGTTGTATTTGCCATAGTGACATTTCCGTTATAAATGTCATTAAACATATAATATGTACCTGTCGAATCACCGGAGATATTGACATTATAACCGTCTTCCCCGCGGATATTGTCAAACATGTACATATTACCGTTATTTAATTGTTTTAAATTTAAGTTTGCTTCGGCATTACCGACATAGATTGCGTTGTCATCTTTAATTCCGTTTACTTTTGCATAATTGCCTTTGAATACGGACACTCCGCCATTTGCGCTAATATCCAAATCTTTAGATGTCCAAATCGCACCGCCTTGGGTGGCATCAGCTTTACCTTCGACATAGTTTTTCAGGAATGATGAATTTATTATTCCGTCAATTTTGCCTGTGTTATAAATAGCACCGCCTTGAGCATCGCCGTTTTGACTTTTGGCGCTGTTGCTGCTTATCTCTCCTGCTGTAATATTTTGGATTGTGTTTGTATTATAAATTGCACCGCCATAACTGCCTGATGTAGGATATCCTTTATTGGCTATACTGTTATTCGAAATCTTTTTATAAGATATTGTATCAATTTTTCCGGTATTATATATTGCGCCGCCATAAGCAGGTGGAGCTTCTGTTGATGCATAGTTATTCGATAAATTATTTCCGACAAGTGTTGGCATTGCGCCTGAATTGTATATAGCACCGCCATAAACAGGTGCATTGGTTGCTTTTGCATAATTATTAACAACATTACCTATTGCAGCATTAAATGTTCCTTCATTATATATAGCGCCGCCATAAGAATATCTGTCATCAATATAGTTGTTTGCAACATTTTCAATATATCCTTCGCTTATTGTTCCTTCGTTATATATAGCACCGCCATAACTAGGAGCAGTATATCCGTCGAGGTATTCTCTTTTTAAATAATTGTCTGTTAAATTCTTAACATATAAAGATGTCAGTGTACCTTTATTGTATATTGCTCCCCCATACAAAAAGCTTTGTTCTGTTTTGGCATAATTATTTGAAATATTTTTTGAAACAATATTTCCAAATGTTCCTTCATTATATATTGCGCCACCTTTTGCATCTGTGTAGCCAATTGCGTGGTTATTTACAATATCACCGACAATATTGGCGTTGAAGGTTGAATTGCTTCCACCATTATATATTGCACCTCCGGCACTATCACCTGTTCCGTCAGAATAATTACCGGAAATTTCGCCAATATTTCCGCCGGTTACTGTTCCGTTGTAATTATATATAGCGCCACCCTGACTATATCCTGTTTTTGAACCTTTTGTATAATTATCTTTTATAACCCCGTTTATTTCACCAAGATTGCCGCCGGCATTATAAATTGCGCCGCCTTGTGCTGATACAAAACCTGTGCCCAATGCGGAAGCGTGGTTATTAACAATATCGCCTATACTGTCAAGTTTAAAAGTACTTGTATTATAAATCGCACCGCCGTACAATTCTCGTGCGCCTCCTTCAATATAGTTGCCGGAGATTTCTGTTACATGACCGCCGGTAAATCCGCCTGAAGTGTTGTATATTGCTCCGCCCATCGCGCCGCTTGTAGAATGTATATAGTTATCTTTTATTGCTCCGTTCAGTTTACCGAGGTTACCGCCGGAGTTATATATTGCGCCGCCTCTAATAGAATCCATACCGTAATGTTCGAACTGCTCAACATGGTTATTTACGATATCGCCAATTTCGTCTAATTTAAAATTCGAACTCGTGTTGTATATTGCTCCGCCATCTGCATAGCCGTATGATTTGACATAGTTTCCGGAGATTTCTTTTACTACACCGCCTGTAGTTGTGCCACTTTCATTATATATAGCCCCACCACGCGCAGAAGAACCGATAATATAATTATCTTTAATTGCCCCATTCAAGTTACCGAGATTTCCGCCTCTGTTATAGATAGCACCACCATGTTGGTACATACCCGTATAGCTGTTTGTTGTTTGTTCTATATGGTTATTTACAATATCACCAATCTCATCTACTTTAAATGAAGAGCTTGTATTATAAATCGCACCGCCAAAAATAGTGTTACCTGTGCTTTGAGCATAGTTTCCGGAGATTTCTGTTATATGACCGCCTGTAAATCCGCCTCCATTGTTAAAAATAG
>OMVC01000124.1 GCA_900314375.1 uncultured bacterium | reverse complement strand
CTCTTGGATAATTTTTGGCAAGTTCTTTAAAATCATATTCGCAATATGCTAAATTACAACGTCCCCCGCCGGTTGGCAAAATCGTATTTAAAAATTTGCTCTTATCAAAAACAAAAACATCTGCAAAATCTTGTAAAAACTTTGCGCAAGCGCAGCCTGCAGGGCCTCCTCCTATAATGGCAACAGATTTAAATATCGACTCTTGTACCATATAAAAATACCATTTCAGGATTCTCTAAATCATTATGCATTTCAATTATGGTTTTATGCAATACAGGATGAACATAGTCTGCATTCAATTCCAGCATCGGCACAAGATTAAATGCACGCAAATGAACGTATTTATGAGGAATTGTAAGGTTATCATCATTTATTATATCGTTATTATAAAACAATATATCAATATCGATTGTTCTGTCTTCATAATCATTTATTGTTTTATGCTCTCTGCCTAACTTTTTTTCAATAGCCTGACAAAGCTTCAATAATTCTTGTGGCGAATATTTGGTTTTTGCTTCTACAATAGCATTCACAAACCAATTTTTCGTATTCATATTCCAAGGTTCTGTTTCATAAAATGCAGAAGTACGAACAATAGAAATCCCATCATCAGCACCCAAAAGACTTGCGGCCTGCTGAACATATCCTATTCTGTCACCTTTATTTGAACCTAAACTTATATAAACTATCGCCATAATTAAATTTTATAGGTTTTCTTACCCTATGTCAATATAATAATAGCAAAAAGCACAAATATTCGTAAGAATAATTTGCGCATAGTGAAATTTTGTCATATACTTAATTCGGTATGAAAAACACAAGACAAACAAATATTAATATTCACAGGGATTCGTGGGTAGAGGTTAACATATCAAACCTTGAGCACAATATCAGAGAGATAAAAAAGAATGTACCCAAAGGTGTAAAACTGCTTGGCGTTGTAAAAGCAGACGCATACGGTCATGGCGCGGTTATGCTTGCACCTACTATACTTGCCAGCGGAGTTGATATGCTTGGCGTTGCCTCAATTGATGAAGGCGTTGATTTAAGACAGGCAAAAATTGATTGCGAAATTCTTGTATTGGGCGCAGTTCCTGTTTGGGCGGTAGAAAGTGCGGTTCGTAACGATATAAGCATTTCAATATTTTCGCAAGAACACTTGAAAGCATGCGAAGATGCATATAACAGAACAGGCATCAAGCCAAAAGTTCACATAAAACTTGATACGGGCATGAACAGAATCGGTGTCAGAGCAGATGAAGCCGTTGAATATATTAAAAAAGTTCAAACTTTACCTTATATTGATTTGAAAGGCATTTTTACACATCTTGCTTCAGCCGAAGAACTTGATAAAACTCAAGAACAATTCAAAAAATGGGATTCTGTTATAGATAATATCAACACTGACGGACTTTTATTACATATTCTGAATACCGCAGGAACAATATGCTATGACAAACCCAATTCAAACATGCGCAGAATAGGGATTTCATTATACGGCTTATATCCTGATTTTCCTCCGAATGTTGAATTTAAAAAACCTGATTTAAAACAATTGATTTCACTAAAGGGCAGAATAGTAAATATTCACACCGCAAAAAAAGGAGAAGGCGTAAGTTATTGCCATACATATATTTCTGATGGCGAACGAAAAATTGCAACCGTGCCTTTAGGTTATGCCGACGGAATTCCGCGTCTTTTGTCAAATAAAATATCAGGGATATTAAACGGCGTTGAAGTTCCGCAAATCGGTAATATCACAATGGATCAAATGATGTTTGATATAACAGGAGTTGATGCAAATGTCGGAGATGTCATTACATTATTAAACGAAGAAAAATCTATTGATGAATGGGCAAGAATATTAAATACCATAAATTATGAATTAACTTGCCGTTTAAAAGTAAGACTACCGCGAGTTTATACAAGATAGTTTTTCTCTTACCACAAATTGGTGAGGTTAGATAGAGGGGATTATATGGAAAATAAATTTGATATTGGAATAGTAGGATGCGGACCCGCAGGATACACAGCAGCTTTACATGCGGCATCTTTAGGAAAATCTGTTGTAATATTTGAAAAAGATTTCGTTGGAGGAGTTTGTTTAAATAAAGGCTGTATCCCGACAAAATCAATTATTCATTCTTCTGAAGTTTACAAACAAACAAAAAATTGCGAAGAATTTGGAATCAGCGCGGAAAATATAAATCTTGATTTTTCAAAAGTCGTTGAACGCAAAAATAAAACAGTAGAAATATTGAGAAAAGGTTTAACTCTGGCATTTAAAAATGCTAAAATTACTGTTGTAAATTCACAAGCAAAAATTATCAATAAAAATCTTATACAATCAAACAAAGAAGAATATATTTGTGAAAAAATTATTTGCGCAACCGGTTCAGAACCAAAAGTTGTCAAAGGTTTGGAATTTGATCACAAATTTTTGTTATCTTCAGATGATATATTAAATCTTGAAAAATTACCAAAAAGTATTTTAATTATCGGTTCAGGAGCAATAGGAATTGAATGGGCAAGAATATTTAACAATTTCGGTGTAGATGTCTGCGTTGTAGAATTAGCCCCAAATCTTTTACCATTAGCTGATATTGATATCTCAAAAAGATTAGAACGAAGTTTTAAAACCAATAAAATAAAATTTTATACCCAAACTACCGTAACATCAATAAATAATCAAAAAGTAACACTATCAAACGGGGAAGAATTAACTCCGGAAATAGTTTTAGTCGCAATAGGCAGAACTCCAAGCAAAGAAGACAAAATTGAAGGGGTTACATATCTTGGGGATGTTTCAGGCGAAATTCAGCTGGCACATTACGCAATCAAGCAAGCAATAAAAGAAATCGATAATATAGAATTCAGAAAAGATTTGACTCCTTCCGTTGTTTACGGAACGCCTGAAATAGCGTGGATAGGTAAACGAGAACAAGAATTGGAAGGACAAGAATATAAAAAAACGACAATTCTTGTATCTTCGTTAGGTAAAGCGCATTGCGACTCCCAAACAGACGGAATAATAAAATTATTAATACAACAAAATAAAATAGTCGGCGCTCATATTATGTCTAACGAAGCTTCCTCTTTAATTCAACAACTTACAATCGCCATTCAAAATAATATCGGCATTGAAGAACTTAAAAAAGTTTGTTATGCTCATCCGACATATTCTGAAGGAATATTTGAGGCATTATTCAAAATATAGAATATTAAAAAATAATAAATTTTCCTTGTTATATATATTTGAGGTCTTATAATATAGATATATTATAAGAGGGGATAAATATTATGTCTGAAAAAAATTCAAATCCATTCAAAAATGAAGATGTCATAACTGAAGATAATGAAAATTCAAAAGAAGAAGAAAAGGCTTCTGCTGAAGAAACCGCAGAGGATAATTCAACCGATGAATTAGCACAACTTCAAAAAAAATATGACGAATTAAACAATCAATATGTACGTTTAGCTGCAGATTTTGATAATTACAGAAAACGTCAGGCACAAGAGCGTGAAAGTTTAATCAATTACGGAACAGAAAGCGCTTTAACAAAACTTATTGAAGTATTGGATAATTTTGAACGTGCACAAAAATCATTGGAAGGGGTTGAAGATATCTCAAAAATCAAAGAAAGCTTTGATGTATTACAAAAACAGACTTATGAAGCATTAACAAAG
Source organism: uncultured bacterium (assembly GCA_900314375.1). GTDB lineage: Bacteria > Cyanobacteriota > Vampirovibrionia > Gastranaerophilales > Gastranaerophilaceae > Zag111. The sequence continues at coordinate 8,361 of OMVC01000124.1, read as the reverse complement.
ATGGGGTTGGAAGAAATTAAAGCCGTAGGCGAAGAATTTGACCCTAATTTTCACGAAGCAGTAATGCAAACCCCGACATCCGAACACCCTGAACACACAGTCATTGCCGATTTAAGAAAAGGATACAAATTGGGTGACAAAGTATTAAGACCGACAATGGTAAATGTTGCCGCAGCCGAATAATTGTAGTATAAATATAAATAGTTAGGGATAAATTAAGAGATAATGGCAGATTATTATGAAATATTGGGAGTATCAAAAGATGCTTCAAAAGATGAAATAAAATCGGCTTTCAGGAAAAAAGCCAGAGAATTGCATCCGGATGTAAACAAAGCACCTGATGCCGAAGAAAAATTTAAAGAACTCGGTAAAGCCTATGAAACTTTATCTGATGATAACAAAAGAGCAACCTATGACAGATACGGCGAAGACGGATTAAAGAATGCAGGTTTTGATACAGGCGGCCCATTTGCCGGCGGATTTGGTGATTTGAATGATATCTTTGAATCATTCTTTGGCGGATTCGGAGGATTTGGCTTTGGCGGAGGCGCACAAGATCCGAATGCACCTCAACGGGGAGATGATTTAAGATATGATGTTAAAATAAAATTTGAAGAAGCCGCATTCGGCTTAAATAAAGAAATTACCTATGAGCATTTAGAAACATGTCCTGATTGCCATGGAACAGGAGCTCAAGCAGGAACTACAAAAAAGACATGCCCGCAATGTAAAGGTGCAGGACAAATTCAACATGTTACAAGAACTCCTTTAGGCAGTTTTTCACAAATTTCAGTTTGCCCTCACTGTCATGGTACAGGACAAGTTATTGACAAGCCTTGTAAAACTTGTTCAGGCGAAGGCAGGGTGGCAAAAGAGCACAAAATTGAAATCAAAATTCCTGCAGGCGTTGATAATATGTCCAAAATGAGAATTGGCTCGGAAGGTGATTGCGGCATAAACGGGGGTCCTAACGGGGATTTGTTTGTGGTTATACATGTTGCACCGTCACCTGATTTCAAACGCGACGGGATTAATGTCTTTTCCGAGTTGGAAATTTCACCGGCGCAAGCTGTTATGGGCGATAATGTTGTTATCAAAACACTTGACGGAGATAAAGAGATACAAATTCCGCAAGGTTCTCAACACGGCAGTATTGTCAAAATAAAAGGTGCAGGTATTCCTGTTTTGTCAAGACCTTCACAAAGAGGCGATCATGTAGTAGTATTAAATGTAAGGATTCCTGTAAGATTGTCTGAAGAAGAAAGAAATTTATACCAGAAGCTTTATGAAATTCAGACAGGCAGAGAAGCTAAAAATCAACAAACTATTATGTCAAAAGTTAAAGGAGTTTTTAAGTAGTATGAAAAAGATATTTCTGACCTTGCTTATATGTATGTTTACTTGCGGAAGCGCTTTTTCTATAGAACTTCCGCAAGAGGTTAAAGATTTTATCAATAAAGATTTTCCGCAGACGGATTTTCGTTTTGACGGAGCAATAATACTACCTGATAATACAATGTATCTTCCGGTATTCCCTTCAAAACCGAAAAATGTGGAAACCCTCGGGATAAAAAGCACTTATCCGCTTGGGCAAGGGATGAAGCAAAAGCCTGATATGGTTATTTTAAATAACAGGTATGTTCTGCTAAAAGTTATCAATACAAACGGTAAAAAAACAGTTATAAATATCACAAACCCGCCTGATGAATTACAATCAGGTCTGTTGCCGCAGGAAATTTTATTACCTAAAGGCTTGGTTTTACCTGAGACTTTAAAAGGCATTATTGGTGATATTGATGTTTCTACAACACAAGATACAGGCTTAAGAATTAATAACGTTAAAGCTATTGGTCAAAAACGTACAGAACCCGTTGAACAATTAAATAAGAAAACTTTTTATATTGCGCCGGGAGTAAATAAAAATATTCAAGTTGTAAGTTCTGATACGAAAACTCCGTCTTATGCGCTTGAACAAAACTTTATTATAAATGATATGAAAGGCGTTGACGGGAAGTTTTTACTTGTTACATATTTTGATTCAAACACAATGAGCATAATCTCATTAATGGATGAAAAAGTAATAAAAAATGTTCATTTTGACTCAACTCCGGAGCAAATTTTAATAGATAATAATAATAAAGTCGCATATATTTCATCAGGCGATGCTTCAAGTATTTATGTTTTCAGCTTGGAAACAATGACTTTGAAAAAGCAATTAAAAATTAACGGTAAATGCGAAAAACTGACATTAAGTGAAGACGGTACAAAAATATTTTACGTTGATAGAAACAAAAACGATATATGGGCAATAGAATTAGATAACAATTATTTATTAAAAAATATCGGTTCTTTTCCGAATATTTCCGAAATTGCATATATAAACGGGAAAATATATGTAATCAGCCGTACAAGAAATCGCTTAGCTATTGTGGATTACGCTACATTAGGTTTATTGAAAGAATTGGAAGTATGCGAAAAGCCGGTTAAATTATATGCAAAAGGAAATGAATTATATATTTTGGGTGCACAGGACAATTTATTAGAAGTTTTGGATGCGCAAGATGACGTTATTACGGATATTCTATATTTAAATACTAATTCCTTTGCCACAAATATAACTCCTATTGATGACACAGGTATGATAATGATTACAAACGCACGCTCAGGGATGTACTCGGTTGTTGATACGGAAACAAAAGATATTGTAAAAACAAGTCCGTTAGAACTCCCCGTTAGAGCAATTGTTGTAGTCAACAAGGTTGAAACTATAAAATAGTTTCCTTATGACAATTCATCTCAATTAAACTTGCATAAAGATTATCCGATGTTTTGTATGTGTATTCTACGAGCGGTTTTATAATGTATAAATTTTCCGAACTTTTGTTAGTTTCGCAAAAAGCTTTTAGTAAATTCATATTTGCATATATCTCTTTTGCATCATTATATAATTTCTCAAGTTGATTGTATTCTATAGCGTACTTTTCCATATTTCCCCATTTCTTAATAATATTTCAATACATTTATATCACCACTTGATTATGGTGTCAACATCAAACTTGAACATCCGTCTATTTAATATATAATAGTAATGCTATAAATTTTAAGAAGGAACTATGATAAATATAATAGACAAATTTGACAATATTACCCAAAACACCCTGAAAGAATTGGAAAAAACGCAACGTGATTTTTGGAATATATCTCGTGTAACTGCGGAATTTATGTATAATTTCATTGTTGACGGCGGATTTAAAAATGTACTGGAAGTCGGCACTTCAAACGGATATTCCGGCATTTGGCTTGGCAAAGCATTAAAAAAGACGAGCGGAAGTCTTACGACAATAGAATTTTATGACAAACGAATAGTCCTTGCCAAAGAAAATTTTGAAAAGTGCGGAGTTTCAGATATTATTACGATAAAACAAGGGGATGCCGCAACAATTTTAGAGCATTTGCCGGATGATTACAAAGTTGATTTTGCCTTTGTAGATGCAAACAAAAGGCAATATATTGATTTTTTCCACCTTATTCAACCGCATCTTAATGTTGGCGGATATATTGCGTGTGACAACGTAATATCACATGCGCCAAAAGTTCAAACATTTTTAGAAGATATAGATAAAAATCCGGATTATGAAAATATCGTATTACCTTTGCCTGCAGGGCTATCTTTAGCAAAGAAAATACGATAAATTATATTAAATTTTCTTTTTTTAATTTATCTTTAAGCATACACGCAGGTCCGTATTCCGGCAGTATTCGCAAACAAATGTCAATTTCTTTTATACATTCCTGAATATTTTTTATGTTGCTATAATTTATATATGCCAGTAAATAATGCAGTTCAGGGTCTTTATACATACGCTCACAAGCTCTGCGCAAATAAAACATCGAAGCAGGCATATAATTATGCGCCCAAAAAACTCTGCCGATAAATTTATAACATTCTAAATTATACATTGCCATATAATCAGCATTTTTTAATATTTTTTCGACATAATTTCCCTGACAATAAGTCAATAAAATACTCAAATCTACCTCGAGAAAATTCCTTATTTCAAAATAAGTCGGAGGCGTCACAATATCACCTGATAGCATTTGAAGTAATATTAATCCCCAATGAGCTCTTGTACTTGCATGAGCCTCTTTTTCAAATAATTTTTCTGCTTTACTCAAATTTCCCAACACAAGATTGGCATAGGCACATTCAATATTATGACCATGTGATTCAAAATAAGCCTTACATCCTTTGATTTTTCCGGATAAAAAGTCGTTTCTAACCTGTTGATATTTATCTTGTTTCATACTACTTATCAATATTTACAATATCAGGAGCTATAGATTGCATCATTAATGTTTGAATAACTTCAGGTGAAATATTTTCACCTTCTTTCATCAATGATGGCAATAAATCTGTTAAGGAACTTGATTCTTTTGAATCACTATCACCAAATAACATTTTTATTTCGTCTAATTCCTTTTGAGCTCGAACAAAATCAGGATCAGATGAGAAATCTTTCATTACATCATCTACCGCCATAGTATCATAAGCTAATTTTATTGATTCTTCTGTATCTACTTTAGATTTTTTTTTTGGAATCAATTTCTTTGATATTTTTAATACTTTCTGCGCCGTTTTCGGAATTATTCAAATTTTGTTGTATTTCTTTTAATTTTGTTTGTTTATATTGACGTTCAAGTTCCGGAGACATACCTGAGCCATACGGAGCATTAATAAAGGCATCTAAATCATTGTCCTGATTTGCAAACGGATATTTTTGATTCAACTTATTTGCGGCATTTTGAATTATATTACCATTTTCATCAGTTTCTTGTTCACCTTCAGGAGTTTCTGGTATTGCCGGAGACAATTTCCCTTGAAGATTTGCGATATTTCTATTTATCAATGTTTGAGGATTGATTGGAGTCATATCAACACCGTCTGCGACATGAGCATAAGGATAAATATATTCAGGCTCATTTACATTCGGATAACAAGTTTCTTCACTAGGACTCATTACGCAATTTCTACCGTTTGTTGCATATTTTACAATCATCGGATTGTCATGCAATGAGATAACTTTTTCATAAGCTAAAATTGCATTTTCTTTATCGCCTGTTTTAGCATAACTCATTGCAAGATAATAATAACCTAAAGTATCTGTCGGATGTAATCTTACATAAGATTCCGCTTCTTGCATACAACCTGCAAAATTACTTGCTTTATATTTTGCTTTTATACTTTCAAAACTTGGTTCTGCATAGAATGACGGACCAACTAACCAAGCAGGAGTTTCTTTTCCAAATCTTTTTGTTGAAGATTCTCTTAAATAATCATTTCTTCTTTGTGGCTGTTCTACATCAGTTTCACCTGTTGGAGCGCTTGCTGTCGGAACAGGTTTGGTTGAGATTTGGGCGGTAGAAGGTACAGAATTTGCTGCAGGATTATAAGTAGATGTAGAATTCGCATTCGGAATATTATAAAAAGATTCACTCATAACACCCTGACGACCTGCTCCTTTTCTGTGAGTATCTTCATATAAATTGTATTTCTGCAACGGATTTGTAAATGCAAATGAAATGCCCGGAATTGCGCCGGCTACTAATATTGCAACTAATAAAATATTTAAACTTCTACGCATCATTCTATTCCTTTTATTTACTGCTTCTAAGTCATTATATTATATTAGATGCCGTTCGTCATAGTCCAAATGTATGAGATTTATTAATGATGCATTGTAAATTCACAACCGCAATAATTTTGGCGATATATATTTAAAGAATTCGCAATTACGTTAGTTTTCAAAAATCCGTCTTTTTTTCTGAAATTTATTCCCATATATAATAAATCATATTGAGATGCAATAATTTCACCAAATGTAGTAAGTTTTTCATAATTTTTATACGGACTGATTACCATTGATGTTGTAAAAATTTTTATGCCAAGTTCTTGTGCTTTTTGAGCCGATTTATCTAACCTTAATTGAAAACACTTATCGCATCTTGCGCCTTTTTCAGGTTCTTGTTCGAGTCCTTTTATATATGAATAATAAACTTCAGATTCATAATCTCCGGTTATCAATTCACAACCAAAATGATTACATAATTTGACTACACCCTCTAAACGCTTTTCATACTCTGCTTGGGGATATATATTAGGATTGTAAAAATATACTACTACTTCGTAACCGGAATTTTGCAATAATGATATCGGATATGCTGCACACACTCCGCAACACGCATGTAATAATATTTTTTTATTGGAAGATAGTATGTCTTTCAATTCCGCCATGTTGTTTTACCCACTCTTTTAATTTCGGATAACCTTTCACACCCATTTCAAAATCATCACCTATTTTTAGTGATGGAGTTCCTATTTTACCTTGAGATGCCGCATAATCCATATCTGCTTTTATCTCATTTTTTATTTCTGTACTATTTGCATCTTGTTTTAACTTATCTAAATCTAAACCTAAATCAGCTTGTTTTAATACATATAATATTTCATCTTCACTATTTGGAGATTGCTCAAATAATACTGATTCAACCTCCCAGAATTTGCCTTGTTTTTTTGCAGCCGAAGCATATTGAGCATTTATACACGAACCTACATGGAACGGATTTTTTAAATGAGGGTTACATTCCATATCTAAAGGCATATTATGATGTTCTACACGTAAATTTTTAAACTCTCTTACCAATTTATGCACCATAATGTTGCAAGTAAAACAAATCGGGCATTTGAAATCTGAATACACATGTAAAACTACTGCATTTTCATCTTTTGAGCCTAAAACATTACCTTTTACTGCATATTTATTTATTTTTGTTTGAGTAAATTCACCGTAATTTCTATAAAAAGCTAACGCAGGCGATAATACTGCAGAAGAATATGTCCAATATAACCCGACAGAAGCCAATACCATTACAACAATAAAAGCTATTCTGTACGGAATCGGTTTTAATGCTTCGACAAAATCTATCCAACTCTGTTTGACTGCACCTATAAAATGACCTTCTATACCATGTGCTGCGGCCATTCCGATTAGCAAGTTCAAACAGTAAGTTACAACACACATTACACACAATTTATGTATTTCGCCTAAACTTACCGCCAACAATAACATTGATATTACAAAAGAAATCAAACCCAATGATGCAATATAATGATATTTATTTTTAAACACTTCTAAAAATTTTAAGAAAGGTATCTTTTTTAACTTATCAACCCATAACATTAAAATCATAAATGAATATAAGAATAACCCCCATAAAGCAAGAGGAACACCTAAAAATTGTGATTCTACAGTTCTTGCAACGCCATCACAATCAATAAACTCATTAACTGAACAAAAACTTGGCAAAGCATGACTGTTAAAATTTGCCTGATAATATATATACGCCAAATCAATTGTTACTAAAATCCCTATTAGAACCAATATGAATACTATAATTCCCTTTTTGGATATTTTATTTTCATTTTCCATAATACAAATCTCCCTTACTTTATTCATATTACATTTTATGCAAAAATTAATCAATAACTGCAAAAAAATAGCAGCAAAAACTATGTATCATTCATTATATTTTCTGCAAGGCTTAAATACTTCTCGTTATTACTTGTTTGACCTGCATAACGATTTAAACGCCTTTTTGCTATCACCTTTAAGTATTCTTTTTTATCGGGATTCCCGTTTTCAACAAAAAACATCATCGCTTGTTTTCTGTGTTCAAACAATTCATCTTCAGGCATCTTTGCCAGAACATTTCCGAATGTTTCGGGACGAGTCTTTCTGTCCCATTCATAATATGGTGTCTTTATAAAACAGAATTTATCTGCCCAAGACATTATACAAGGAGTCCAAGATACATCTTCATATTTTAATATACCGAGCGGATGTTCTTTTACCATCTGCGCATCATATAATTTATTCCAGATAGCACAATTATAAAACCCCGGAGTATACATAATTTCTAAATATTTATCAATATCAATTGGAGTATCAGTTTCGAACGGCAAATCACAATGAGTTGTATAACCGCTGTCAACAAGTCTGTACAATGGTGCTATTGCCACTTTACAACTATTTTTAGTTATAGAATTATACAATGCTTTTATCATTTCGGGACGAATCATATCATCATTATCCAAAAAGGCAATATATTTTCCTTGAGCCATATTTATACCGTAATTTCTCGTGTCGGCAACACCACCATTTTGTTTTTGAGCAATTCGCACATTCGGATAATTATTTGCATACCATTCCAAAATTTCTTGAGTCGAATCAGTCGAACCGTCATTTACTATTATTATTTCTAAATCGTCAAAAACAGATGCCAACGCGGAATCTATACTCCTTG
>OMVC01000072.1 GCA_900314375.1 uncultured bacterium | reverse complement strand
CAAAATAGTAATTTTGTTGGTAACTATGCAAGTGGTGTCGGTGGTGCAATTGCAAACAGTAAATATTTAACAGTAACATCGTCTGATTTTACTAATAATTACACCGTAGGTAGTGGCGGGGCAATACATATCGGTTCTTATGCAGCTAACCAACATGGTCAAGCAACAATTATTGATTCTGATTTTACGGGCAACTATGCAGGTGGTGTCGGCGGCGCAATTGCAATGGCTAGCGGCGGTAATAGGACATTGAATATTATTGCACAAGACAAAGATGTTATTTTTAAAAACAACTATGCAGGTGCAACTGTTTCGCGTGATGCAGCAACAGGTGAAGTTACAGCCTCAGGCGGATATTTGAATGATATTTTTAATATAAGAACTCTTAATCTTAATGCAACAGACGGTCATAAGATATCATTTACTGGTTCAATTGCCGATGCTACTACTCCGACAGGTACAACAACCATTGGTGATAGTAGCGGAACTTATACAGGAACTATCAATTTTGGTAATACGCTAACCCAAAGCAACTTGAATGTAAATTCAGGTACTGTCAATGCTGACGGTGTGGTTACTCTTGCTAATGCTTATACTCAAAACAACGGTACAGTAAACGCTAAATCAACTCTTGATGCTAAGACTTTGACGGTTAAAAACGGTGAATTGACCGCAGACGGGGCGGTTACTGTCAGTGCAAGCACCAATATCCAGGGCGGTACATCAACCTTTAACAAAATTCTTGATACCACGGCAATGACTGTTTCAGGCGGGGAAGTTAATACAAACGGCGTTACAACCGTTGCCAACGCTTATACTCAATCAGGCGGTGTTGTTAATGCTAACGCAAGATTAAATGCCGAATCAGGTTCAATCACTGCAGGTACAATGAATATCGGCGCATCTGACTTGAAAATTACAAACGGCATTTCTAACGCGGGTACAATTAACCTTGCTGAAGGCGCTTTGGGTACAAATATTTTAGGTTCAACAACTGCCGGCACAACAAATATTAAGGGTAATGTAATCGCTGGCGCTAATATTACCCAAAAAGATGTTAATGTTGAAAACGGTGCAAAATTTACAAATAATTCCGAAAAAACAACGACCGCAAACACTTTGGCTAACTCAGGCGAGGTCGCAAATGCAGGTACAATTGTTGCAAACACCCTGACTCAAAACGGCACTTTCACAAATACAGGTTCTGCAACCGTTAATACAACTTTAAACAATACAAACGGTATCACAAATAACGGCAATTTAACCGTTAAAGGCACAAATAACTTGGGTGTAATCTCAGGTACAAACGGTACGGTTCACCTTAACGGTTCAACCCTGAACATTGATAGTGCAATTACAGATCAAACCTTAGACTTTATGTCCGGCACAACCAAATTGACATCAACAGGTTCGCTTGTTAATAACGCAGGTGTTATCGCAAACGGCGGTGATTTTGATACCCAAAACGGTCAGATAGATTCGCTTTCACTCGGTAATGTTACATTGAATAGCGACTTGCTTCTTGCAATTGATGCAAACCTTCATACTGCAACCGCAGATAACTTTAGCGCAGAATCAATTACCGCAAACGGTCATAAGTTGCTTATTAATGATATCAATGTTTTGGCTGACGGTTCTACAAAATATGTTTATGCACAAGTTGTTGATGATACATTAAAAGCGTATACAGGCTTGTCACACGATGACTTCACGGCAGACAAATATGACGGAACAGGTTCATATACTGTTACTTATACCGCTCGCGGCACGGGTAAAGGCGGTTGGTTAACCTTTGATAATACTTCTATCAATAACCTTGTAATTGCTGCCCGCACAGCAGGTGATGAAGTTATCTATGCAATGGACGGAGACGAAAGTATTCAGGCAGATTTGGATATAATTCCGGATGATGATACTAACGCTATCGGTGAACAGGTTGGAACAATTTATACAATAAACGGCGGCAAACACAATGTTAACGGTGACGGCAACGGCGGAATTACCGTCACCGCAGGCAAGACATTGAATATTAATAATGTCGGTGACACGGCAGATTCAACCTCAAAAGGCTGGCATGGATTCGGCAGCAGTACAAATGAAACTGTATCCGTAAGAAATAGCGGTACAACTAATATTAAAAATTCGGTATTCTCAGATAATGCAGGTGCAATATCCAATTATGCAGATGCAACTTTATCTGTTGAAGGTTCTCGATTCTCAGGTAATGTCGTTACTCCTGCTGCAAATTGGATCGGCGGTGCTATATATAACAGGGGTAATATAACAAAACTGAATGCCGATTTTGACGCAAACGGTATTGATGCCGCTTCAGGTTATGCGTATGGTGGTGCAATATTTAATTTGGATGGCTCTATTGGCTCAATCTCCGGTGATTTCACAGGAAATTATGCAGAATCAAATTCTGATGCATCAGGTAAAATTGGTGCTGAAGGCGGCGCAATTGAAAACATGGTAAACGGTTCGATAACAAGTATTTCCGGTAACTTTACGAATAACCATGTTGAAAATAAAACAGGTGTAGCAGGTGCCTGGGGTGGAGCGATAAATAATCGCAGCACAATAGGAGATATCTCCGGTAACTTCACCTCTAATTATGCTAAAAATACTTATGGTTATGCAAGTGGTGGTGCGATATCCAATTTTGAAAGTACCGGTGCTGCGATAGAAAAAATTACAGGAACTTTCTCAAATAATTATGTAAGATCTGAATCAGGTTATGTAGTGGGTGGTGCTATATATAATGGAAATGGTCTCATTAGTTCAATTGCCGCTGATTTTGCTGGTAACTATGCGCAATCCGAATCAAATTATGCCAGAGGCGGTGCTATATACAATTCCCATGGAACTATAGGTACAATATCAGGAGTAGATGGTGCAAAAGCATTATTTAGCGGTAACTATGCAACTTCGACAACAGATTTAGTCGATGGCGGGGCTATAGCGAACTTGGGTAATGCAACAACATCTTCTGTAATGACCTCAATTAATGCTGATTTTGAAAGAAACTACGCTCTGTCAGGCGGCAGAGCATCAGGTGGTGCAATAAACAATAATTCATATGCGCAAATAGCAGGTGGTATAACAG
>OMVC01000123.1 GCA_900314375.1 uncultured bacterium | reverse complement strand
TTGTAGTGTAGAATATTGACATGGATAAAATTTCAGTTGTAGTACCTGTTTATAATGTTGAAGACTACTTGTCAAAGTGTCTTGATAGTATTTTGAGCCAAACTTTTCAAAATATCGAAGTTATATGTGTAAACGACGGATCAACTGATGGTTCGCTAAATATTCTTGAACATTACCAAAAATTTGATGACAGAATAAAAATTGTTAACAAAAATAACGGCGGATTATCTTCTGCGCGCAATGCAGGATTTGAGTGCGCCGTGGGTGAATATGTAATGTTTGTAGATTCCGATGATTGTATATCGTCGGTTGCTGTTGAAAAACTCTATGAATCAGCGAAAGAATATATGGCGGATGTCGTTGTTTTTGACTATATTGAGGGTGATAACGGTTATAATAAATGTCAATATAAAACAATGCCTAATTATAAGGATAAATATAAAGCACAAATTTTTAATGCAATTACTTTGCCTGATGATTCATACAAATATTTTGCAGTGACTGCGTGGACTAAATTGTATCGAACAAAATTTATGAAAGATAACAATATAAAATTTTGCGAAGGTTTATATTATGAAGATGTCCCATTCTGGGCTAAAGTTTTTTGCTCTGCTAAAAATATTATTTATTTGCCTGAACCGTTTTATTTTTACAACCAAGGTAATGCCGACTCTATAATGCGAAAAAATGATGAAAGATTTTTTGATATATTTCGTGTATATCAATTAGTATTTGAAACTTTTAAAAAAAATAATTTGTATGAAAAATATAAACACACAATTAATTTGGTAGCCATTTTAAATTTTCTACAAAAATTTGAAAAAATTCAACCGAATTTGCGTGAGGAATTTTTTCAAAAAATGAAGTCCTTTAAGGTGGATGCTGATTTTAAATATTATGAAAGCGGGGAGTTTCTGGATTTTGAAATAAATGCCGTAAGACAATTTTCAACACTTGAAACAGCAGATTACAATATTTTTTGCAGAATTATGGGGGTACAAAACGATGTGCAATAACCCGAAAATCTCCGTTATTATTCCTGTTTATAACAGTGAACAGTATCTTGAAAAATGCTTAAAATCTATTATTTTTCAAACTTATGATAATCTCGAAATAATATGTATAAATGACGGCTCAACCGATGGTAGCGCTAAAATATTGGATGTTTTTGAACATCAGGATAATCGAATAAAAGTTATAAATCAGAAAAATAAAGGAGCAAGTGCTGCCAGAAATTTGGGGATTGATATTGCATCAGGTGATTATTTATCCTTTATAGATTCTGATGATTGGGTGTTATTAACTCTTTATGATACATTTGTGAAATCGTTGCAAAAATCTAGTGCCGAAATTGATATTTATATATTCAATGCATGTTCATATTTTAAAGGACAAAATGATATAGTTCCGAAAATTTTCTATAGCTTAAATGATTGGAATAATCACACATCTGAAAATAGCATTCATACGTTTGATGATTGTAAAAACCCATTAGGCAGAAATCTTTCTGCCGCAAATAAAATATATAGAAAACAATATTTAGATGATAATAAAATAAGATTTTTGGAAAATATAAAGTATGAAGATCAATTATTTTTTGTGAAAACAATGTTAAAAGCACAATCAATACTATTGAACGAAGAAATCTTTTATAAGTATAGGAATTTCTTTACAGGAAGTTTGACCGGAGAAATAACTCCGCGTGTATTTGATATATTTAAGATAATTGATTTGGTTGAATTTGAAATTATGTCACATGGAAAATACGCAGATTATAAATATGCATTGTTTCAATATAAGTATTCTATGTTATTTCAACATTATTATTTGTGCCCATGCGAACTTAAAGAAAAATATTTTACTGAAATGAAAAGTCGAATGATGCAAGCTATTAATAAAAATATTGATAGAAATGTTATGCAGGCTCTGAAAAATATTGAAATTGTTGGTATAATTTTAAATAATGATTTTAAAACCTTTGACACAATATTTAATAGAGTTTTTAAGAATTAGAGGATATATGTATGAAAAAAGCTTTAATAACCGGAATAACAGGTCAGGATGGAAGCTATCTTGCTGAATTACTTATAGAAAAAGGATATGAGGTGCATGGAATAAAACGGCGCTCCAGTTCCTTTAATACACAGCGAATAGAACATATTTATCAGGATGTACATAATAAGGATGCGCGTTTAAAGCTTCATTATGGCGATTTGTCAGATACTGCCAATATAATAAGTTTGATTCAAAATATACAGCCGGATGAAATATATAATCTGGGAGCTCAATCTCATGTTATGGTGTCTTTTGAAATGCCGGAATATACAACGGATGTGAATGGTTTAGGTACTTTGAGATTGTTGGAGGCGATTAGACTTTTAGGGCTTAATAATAAAACGAAGTTCTATCAGGCATCTACATCAGAATTATATGGTTTATGTGAGGATAAGTTGTTAAATGAAGATTCTCGATTTTGTCCGCAGTCCCCTTATGCATGTGCAAAACTTTATGCGTATTGGATTACTGTAAATTATCGCAATGCATATAATATATTTGCTTCAAACGGTATATTATTTAATCATGAGTCCAAAAGGCGCGGAGAAACTTTTGTTACCCGAAAAATATCACAGGCAGCAGTAAAAATAAAACTTGGCGCAGAAGATAAATTATTTTTGGGTAATCTTGATGCTGTGAGAGATTGGGGCCATGCAAAGGATTATGTATACGGGATGTGGAAAATTCTTCAGCATGATGAAGCCGATGATTTTGTGTTAGCTACCGGAATTGTTTCTACAGTAAGAGATTTTTGTAAAAAAGTTTTTGCTTGTTTGGATATTGATTTGTGTTTCAAAGGTTCAGGTTACGATGAAAAAGGATATGATGCAAGTACCGGCAAGGTTTTAGTGGAAGTTGATAAAAGGTATTTTCGTCCTGTTGATGTGAATTTACTGCATGGTGATTTTTCAAAAGCTCGTGAAAAATTGAATTGGTATCCTAAATATTCGTTAGATGATATTATAGCAGAAATGGTTCATAATGATTATAATGAAATAAAAAGTAAGTTAGAGAGTTCAAATTATTATGCATAAAAACTCAAAAATATATATCGCAGGTCATACCGGTCTTGTAGGCAGTGCAATACACCGAAGATTACTTCTTTCCGGTTATAACAATATAATAGTAAAATCTCATAGTGCTTTAGATTTGACTAGTCAAGCGGCGGTTGAAGAATTTTTCTTATCTCAAAAGCCCGAATATGTTTTTTTAGCAGCCGCAAGAGTTGGCGGAATAATGGCGAATTATAATTATCCTGCAGAATTTTTGTATGAAAATATAATGATATCTGCAAATGTTATTCATGCATCATATAAGAATGATGTAAAAAAGTTGATTAATTTGGGTTCAAGTTGTATATATCCCAATGACATCAGTTGTAAAATTACAGAAAATGATTTACTGTCGTCAAAGTTGGAAAAAAGTAATGAAGCGTATGCAATTGCAAAAATTTCTGCATTGAAGCTTTGTGAGTATTACAATAGACAATACAAGACAAATTATCTTTCATTAATGCCTACTAATCAATATGGAATAAATGATAATTTTAATTTAGAAACGGCACATCTTTTGCCTATGGTAATGAGAAAATTTCATCTGGCAAAAATGTATGCTAATGATAATTATGGTGAAATAGTAAAAGATTTAAAAAAATATAAAGTTGGTTGGGGGTATGATGAAGAATTGGATTTTGATGATTGCGGGACTATAGAACGAGTATTAAACAAGCTGGGAATTTTTAAAGATTGCGTAATCTTGTGGGGGGATGGCTCTGTTTATAGGGAATTGATGTCTGCGGATGATTTGGCCGATGCTTGTGTATATTTTATGAACAATATAAAAGCACAGGAAATAGGAAGCTGTGTTAATATTACTTCAGGAAAAGATATTCAACTAAATGATTTGTTTATGTTGGTGAAGAATATTGTAGGATTTGCGGGTGATATAAAATATGACAGTAAAATGCCCAATGGTACAACGCGTAAATTAATGAGTGATGAACGGCTTAAAAAATTTGGTTGGAAACCCAAAATATCTCTGCTGCAAGGAATTGCTGATGTTTATAATTGGTATAAGGAGCAAGTATAAGTTGTAATGAAAAAAAATGACTTAATAGTAAAGATAACTGATGGATTTGGAAACCAATTATTTCAATATGCCGCGGCATATTCTGCGGCAAAATATAATAATATGAATTTGTATATTGATAAATCTCAATATAGCGAAAAAAGTTTTAGAAAATATGAGTTGAACAGTTTAGATATAAAAACACAATATGCAGATGCGAAAAGTATTTCCGAGCTGCCAGTTTTTAAAGAAAGTTCGTTTAATTTTGATAGTAATATTTTTAATTTAGATTCTTCCGTATATATTGAGGGTTTTTGGCAATCAGAAAAATATTTCAAACAGTATAGTGATGATATACATAAAATGTATAGGTTTAAAAATATGGATTTTATAAATAATAATCACTATGATTATATGATGAGAAATTCAAATTCGGTTGCTATACATGTCAGAACTCAAGATTATCTTGTCCCTCCTGATAATAAAATTCACTATGTGTGTACTAAAGATTATTATAAAAATGCTATTGCGCGAATTTGTGAAGTTGTAAAGTCGCCGGTATTTTTTGTTTTTTCGGATAACTTAATTACTGCACAGCAGTTTCTTGACAAAAATTTAGAATACATAATGGTAAATAGTACCGGTTGGCAAGAAGATTTTTATTTTATGCAGCAGGCAAAACATAATATTATTGCAAATTCCAGCTTTTCCTGGTGGGCAGCTTGGTTAAATGACAATCCTGACAAAATAGTAATAGCTCCTGAAAATTGGTTTTCGCAAAATTCCGGAATAGATTATTCTGATGTTATTCCAAATGATTGGGTAAAAGTAAAAACAAATTGTTAAAATTGTTCATAGCTAAATTTTGTTGTTATTTTATTCCGTAAGGAATCGATTTGAGATTATTTATGGTAATATAGTCGGGTTCGTCGTTAAATGTATCGTTTATTATGTAATACGCAGAACCCGAGCCTGTCATGATTGATTTTGGATATGTTGTT
>OMVC01000119.1 GCA_900314375.1 uncultured bacterium | reverse complement strand
ATCTATATGATAGTATTAAAACCCTTTGAATATTGTTAATTTTTGTAAATTATTTATACAAAATAGGCAAATATAAATCTTGAGGGTTATTAAAAAAAATGGAAGTACACAAAAAAAATACCCCTTAAAATTCAACAAAAACAATTAACCTATATACAGTTTTTTAACTGACATAATACTATAACATAACCAAAAAATAACCAACCTAGACCTCGACGGAGGTCTTTTTTTTAGGGGTAAATGCAGCTGGCGATATTGCGCTTATTGCGTTTTGTTATTGTTCGCCAACGGGTAAATGCAGCTGGCGATATTGCGCTTATCGCGTTTTGTTATTGTTCGAAGGCGGGTCGCAGCTTCCGGTACTGTGTATTACGCGCCATGTTATTCTGAACAACGAGAGAAATCGCCTTGCATACGTGTTAGAAAAGGACTACGCATCCTCGCATCTGTGTATCTGGTTGCTATTGTCAGGTTGCACTTATTGACTTTAAGCAAACTCTATGTTATTTTTTATATATAGAAAAGAGGAAAACAATGACTAAACAATTACGACGTAGCAGATGGATTACCCCTTGGAGGCTTGTTTTAAGATAAAACAAACATTTTATGTCGTGTTGAAATAAAGTTTAAAACAGAGCCTTGGAACATTTCAAGACTCTGTTTTTTATGTAACAAAACGTAAAAGTTTAAGTGTAAAAATAGCAATTAATCGTTATGAAAAGATTTATAAAGAAAGTGAAGGTAAGTATTATGGTAAATAAAAACCGACGAAACTCAACAATAAAAGCGAATGCCCCAATAGTACGCTTAATGAATTTGGTATGGGGCTTGTAATACACATGTTGAGTGCGTAAGTCGAGTTTTTGACCGAGTTGCGCAAGAAATGGAAAAGGAAAATGATATCAAAAATTAGTGCAGGCGCAATATATTCAGTATTAGGTAATAACAGTTCACTTATCCCGTTAGGTATAAAAGATGTCGCAAACAGCTGCGGTTTGACAGCGGCTTCATACATTGCAGGTGACAAGGTAGAGGGTAAAGACAGATTTATAGACGAATTCGGAACACAAGCAATTTGGCTTGGCGGAATTCCGACTTACAAATACTTGTTGGATAAATTTATGTTTAAACCGATGAAATTTGATCCGAAAGTTGATGTAAGAATTTTTAAAGATAAAAATATATTAGAGGCGGCAAAAGAGTTTGCTCCTACAAAAGAAATCAAATCAAGTATAGAACATGCGGTGTTAAACCAATCAAAAATTAAGAGTTTAACGTTGGCAAAATTCGTTGCATCAACTGCATTGACTGCTTTAACATATTTTGGCTTGACTAAATTCAGACATAAATACACCGAAAAGCAAATAACAAAAGATTATATGGCAAAGAAAAACGAGCAGAAAAGGAATGCCCAATTTACGGGTAATCACGTTCCTTTTTCTTCAGCTTTTTCTGCTGTACATAAGCAAGTTCCGGCAAAAACTCCGAGTTTTACCGGCGGATTACAAAACTTTATGTTTGACCCTGTAAAAAACCTTATGATTGTTGATGGTGTAATAACAGGTGAAAGACTTACCCATGCAAGAAATCCCCAGGATTTTATGGGATATGTTATTAAAGAAGGCAGTTTCTGGTTGTTTATGTATGGCGCAGGTCAAATGATATCAAATGCTTTGGAAAAACATGTCGAGAAAAAATATAACAAATCAATCGATTTAGATGCAAGAGTAATCGAAAGTGAAGAATTGAAAGAAGCATTACAATCAGGAAAATTAAAAGAGCACCTAAACGCGTTTAAACAAGCTGATAAATCTGATGTTGATATTTATAAATTTGTGGTTAATTCGGAAAATAAAAACTTTGTTGTTGATATGGCAAAGAAATCGGATATTATTGAGTTGTTAAAAGATTCTGACAAGGTTGATACAAGAAGATATATTGCGCTCGGTAACGATAAATCAGATGATTTCAGCGGATTGAGAGGAATTGCAAAGAAATTGGAAAAATTATTAAATCAATATGAAACCTCTAATCAAGATACTGAAACATTCTTAAAACAAGTTAGAAAATTAAAAAGAGGCTCTGTATTGAAAAATATCGGTGCTTGTATCGGTGCGTTAGGAGTTATCGCTCCGGCGATTATGCTTGCTGTCAGAAAATTCGGTGACAATTCGGATTATCAAGTGAAAAAAGATATTGAGACAAAACTGGAACAAAGTGTCTAGTATTTCATGTCATTGCGAGTGAACGTAAGTGAGCGTGGCAATCTCATTAAAATAATATGGCATATATTGTGTTGT
>OMVC01000117.1 GCA_900314375.1 uncultured bacterium | reverse complement strand
TTTTGTAACAACACAAGCCTTATTTCATTTATGGCCGAAATTTTTAAGAAAGGCAGATTGTCAGCATTTATATCAAATGACGTCAAATAATATTCACTTTCCCCAACTTTTGAAAGCTGATTTTCAAAAGTTTGCAAGACTTTTGAAGGATTGTTTGCCGGTTCACCTTTGGGTAAATTAACCAAAACGATATTATTATCTTCATCTTTAGCTATAATTTTATCATTATATAGTTCAAATTTTACTCCGATTTTACGAACAGTTTTTGAAGAATTTAAAATCTTTTCAAATTCATTGTCAAAATTTTTATATAATTTTGCACCGGCAAAAATTTCTTCTGCATTATTCGGGTAAACCCTATTTCCTACAACCTTATTGACCAAAAACCCAAGCAATTTATCTTCTTTAAAATAACAAATTCCGTCTTGCGGATTTAGGGCAGCATCAGTTTCAAAATAATCTTTTCCGACGGCTTTTATGACACCAACGCACATTCCAATTGACTTTGGCGACAAAAAATTGTAACAATCGGTTCGTCCGTTAAGAAAATAGTCTGTATAACCGCGATTAAAGGTTTTTTGTACATTCGGCTCAAAATCAAGAAAAACCTTGCCTGAAGACGTTCTACAAGCATATTTATTGATTAATTCATTATAGTAGGCTGTCACGTTTTTTACATAATTTTTATCTTTTAAGCGACCTTCTATCTTAAACGATTTTACCCCTGCATTAATAAGTTTTTCAATATTTTTGGACGCATTAAAATCTTTTAAAGAAAGTAAATATTTACTTTTTGCATAATATTTCCCATCTTCATCAATTAGCGAATACTTCTTTCTGCAAGGCTGTGCACATTCTCCTCTATTGGCAGAACGCCCGCCGTTTGCATAAGACATATAACATTGTCCGCTATATGACACACATAATGCACCATGCACAAAAGTTTCAATCTCACAATCGACATTTTTGCATATTTCTGAGATTTTATCTAATGACAATTCTCTTGCCAAAATTACACGCGAAACCCCTATATCATTAAAAAATTTAACTTTTTCAAGCGTTCTGTTATCACATTGCGTACTTGCATGAATTTGAATAGGAGGAATTTTGCCATCAATCGACGCTTTTATTAGCCCCATATCCTGAACAATTATTGCATCAACTCCAATATTATATAGGTTTTTTACCAACTCAATTGCAGAATTTAATTCCTCATTATTAAGAATTGTATTAATTGTAACGTGAACTCTGACATAAAATTTATGTGCATAATTTACAAGCTTTTCTATGTCATCTAAAGGATTTGAAGCATTTACTCTTGCGCCAAAATTATTCGCGCCGATATAAATTGCATCTGCACCACTATTTATTGCTGCAATTGCGGTTTCTAAATTTTTTGCCGGAGCTAACAATTCTACTTCATTCATACAGGTATTTTACAACAAAATTCATAATAAATCGTAATATATAAGCGATAATTTACAATATTAATGATAAAATTTGATTGAGGTAAGTATGAAAATTGCATTGGTAAATCATGGTTGTGCTAAAAATTTGGTAGATTCGGAATTGATGCTGGGTTTGCTTGATAGTAAAGGGCATCAAATCACTTTGGATGAAACTGATGCCGATATCGTAATAGTTAATACCTGCTCATTTATACATGATGCGGAGAAAGAATCCGTTGACAGTATTTTACAGCTGATAGATGAGGGCAAAAAGGTAATTGTAGCAGGCTGTTTATCGCAAAAATACAATAATGAATTGAAAGAAGCTATCCCAGAAATTTCAGGAATGATAGGAGCTACTAACATAAAAGATATAGTAAAAATCATTGATAATCTTTCAAAACAAAGTTATTCAAATATGGTAGAAGAAACTCCGCAATATGTTTATGCAGAAGACGTACAAAGAAAACAAATTACAGTTGGAGCCAGTTCTTACATAAAAATTGCAGATGGATGCAACTACGAATGCGGATACTGCGTAATCCCAAAATTACGTGGGAAATATGTTTCCAGACCAATTGAAAATATAGTAAAAGAAGCAAAAGAACTTGCCTCTAAAGGTGTCGCTGAAATTGTTCTTATCGCGCAAGATACTTCCTCATACGGAATAGATTTATACGGAAAGCAAGCTTTAGCAAAATTATTACAAGAATTAAACAAAATTGATGAATTATCGTGGATAAGAATTATGTATGCATATCCAACAACAATGACTGACGAAATAATCGATGCTATTGCTGATTTGGAAAAAGTTGTTAAATACATTGATATTCCGCTTCAACATTCACACCCGAGAATATTAAAAGAGATGAAACGTCCTGTCATGGACTATAAAGAATTAGTAAAAAAGTTCAGACAAAAAATACCCGGAGTGACAGTGAGAACCTCTCTTATTGTTGGTTATCCTACTGAAACAGAAGAAGAATTTGAGCACTTATACAATTTTGTAAAAGAAGTAAAATTTGACAGAATGGGAGCTTTTGAATACTCAAGAGAAAAAGGGACTTATTCAGACTCTCTAAAGCCGCAAATTTCAGCAAAAATAAAGAAAGAACGTCGAAACAAATTAATGGAGCTTCAACAACAAATTTCACTAAAAAACAATAAAAAATATATCGGTCAAATTTTAGACTGTATCGTAGAAGGTTTCTCTGATGACGGACAAATCATATTACGCTCGGAGCACGATGCTCCAGAAATTGACGGATATGTTTATGCAACATCACAAAACCCTGTTGTGCCCGGAGATATAGAAAAAGTTACAATTACAGATGCTGATGAATATGATTTATTCGGAGTGATAAAGTAAAGGAAGAAATATGGAATACGTAGAAAACAAAGAAGTAGAAGAAAAAGAAGTACGAGGCATATTTACGGATATGATGAAATATGCTCCGTCAAAATTATGCGGAATGCTGGGAAATGTTATTACCGTTCCGATATATACGAGTTTATTTTCAACGGAGCAATACGGACTATATACCGTATCAATCGCAATGTTATCATTTTTATGCATAATATTTTCCGATTGGGTTGGTTTGGCAGGTTTAAGATTCTTTAGGCATCACCAATTAGAAGAAGATTTACCCAAATATTTAACAACATTAGTAACTATATTATCAGTCAACATGCTGTTAATGTTTAGTATTTCATTTTTATTCAGAACACAATTATACACATTTTTCCATATACCGTTTAAATATTTCCTCGGGGTTCTATTCTTAATAATTCCTGTAGCAATTCGCGCACTGCTATCACAGCTTTTGAGAGCACAACTTAAATCTATTGCATACACAATTGCGACAATACTAAACCAATTTGCAACAATAGGTTTGGCTGTATTTTTTGCAAAATTCTTCCATCTGGGTGCGGTTTCGATTCTATTAGCTATGGGCGTTGCAATTTCATTGATTGACATTTTATTACTTTATCAATGTAATATTATGCGATTTTTCAAACTGCAAAAAGTTGAATGGAAATTTATATTTCCTATTGTAAAATACGGTATTCCTGTTGCGGCAACATCATTAAGTGCCTGGATTATTACCCAAAGCAACAAAATTATAATGAACGGTATACACGGTTTTAACGGTGCAGCATGTATAGGTGCAGGCTATAGTTCCACGTTGCCTATATTAATGACACTATTTGCAATGATTACGGTCGCAGCTATTCCGAGATTTTATAATTTGTACGAAGCAAAAACAGATGTTCGACCTATTGTTTCAAGGTTTTTAGGCTACTATGTACTGCTCGCGCTACCTATTATTACAGTAATGTCTTTATATAGTGTTGAATACGCACATATCATGATACCAAAGGGGGCACCTGAATTCGTTGCAAATGTAGCATTACTAATTCCTTGGTTCTCTTTTGGGGTATTTTTCCTTGCAATGACAGATTACACAACACTACAATACCATTTAGCAAACAAAACGCATATTGAATTTGTTATCAAGTTAATTTCAGGGATTGTTGGTGCAGTTTTAACTTTTGTACTAATTTCAAAAAGTGTTCCAATAAGTTCTGCGATAGTATCACTATCAAATGATATCGGCGGCGGTATCGGTTCATATTTGGGACAATTCGGAGCAAATTTCAAAAGCGGTTTACTGGGTGCAGGTATTGCTACATTTATTGCAAACTTTATTTATTGGCTATTATCAATAGTTGTTGTTCTTCCGGAATTTAATTTAAAATTTCCGAAAAATACATTTATAAGAATTCTACTTGCTGCTATACCGGCTTACGGAGTATGTTATTTATTCAAAGTATTCGGGACAAATGCCGGCGGTGATATAAAAATTTGCACAGTTTTGTTAGTTTTCTATGCCGTATACGCAGCTTTAAGATATACAGTTCTTAAACAAAGAGATTAATAAATCTTAATATTAAATTATAAAATAGCAAAAACAAATATTCACAGACTTAAATATTTAAGTCTGTGCATGTTTGTGCTTAAAAAGCCTTTACATATTAAGTCATAAAAACATGCTCTTGATAAGATATAGTTAGGGATATCTTAACCGGATTTAATAAAATATTTTACATATATGGAAAGGATTAATTACAATGATAGAACGCGATAAGAATAAAAAACGCATAATATCAGCACTACTTACAACATTATTTCTGGCACAGCAGTCTATGCTAATATCTGTAAGTGCTACAGAAATTACCGGAGTAAGAGGTAATAACGGTGTATATGACATAACCCCATCTGCACTGGCAAAAAAAGGCGATGGGTCATTGTCTACAGTCGGTTTCAGAAAATATAAAGATTTTCAATTAAGCAAAGATGATATTGCCAATTTAATATTTAAATATGGTAAAAATAACGTAGAAACGTTTGTAAACCTTGTTGATAATCAAATTCAAATTGATGGCTTGGTTAATTCAGTAAGAGATGGCAATTTTTATAATGGCAAAGCAATATTTGTTTCACCAAACGGCATGGTGGTCGGTGCTTCAGGTGTTTTGAATGTTGGCTCTTTAGGTATTTACGCACCTACACAAAAAGTTTATGACGACTATTTAGCAAACCCAAGAGAAGATTTATCAACACTCACAACGTCAAACGGCGGAGCTAATGTCCAAATTAACGGGAAAGTTATGGCTGCTCAAGATATTGATATCAGATCAGGAAAAGTTGATATAACGGGAAAAATGATTTCAGGAACAGGCAATACTGCAACAATTACAGGACGCCAACAAGCTGAAAATCTTTTTAACCAACTGGTAAATACTAATAATATACGCCCTGCCTACGGCTTAGGGCAAAAAGGAAGTATTACTATCAATGCAAATAACGGGATATATCAAGGGTATGACTCTAATATCACAAATTACGGAAAAGGTAATATTACTGTAACTAATATATCTGATGTCGGAAATGTTGACTATAGAGGTACAACAACTAATCACGGCGGCGACATTAACATTACAAGTAAAGCAACAAGCGTTGGCGGTATTGATTTTCGCAATGAAGGTACAATAATTGCGAAAAACGGAGATGTTAACATTTCTAACGTTGGCAAATACGGTATAGACGCCGGAGGTTCAACAGTAACAGCTTCAGGAAATATAAACATTGATGACAAATCTGCATATGGCATCAATATTATGGGTAAAATAAAAGCCGGCAAAGATATTAATATAACAGAAAATAAGATAACAGATCCAAACAATAATTTAAAAACCGGTGTTCGCGTTTATGGTAATGTAACTGCCGACAACAATGTACAAATCAAATCAAATAACGGCAATGTTGTCATTGGTGCCGGAGAAGGAACAGGCAAAAACAATTATGTAACTGCAGGAAAAAATATTGATATAAACGTAAAAGACGGAAATATTTTAAACGCCACAGAAGGTAAAACTATTGAAAAAGCCGGCACATTATTAAAAGCAGGCGGTGACCTTACAATGAATGTTGAAAACGGCACAATCGGTTTGGAAGTTGGAGACGGATGCACAAACGGATACTGCACAGGTATTTCAAATAAATCCGGAGTAAGAGATTATTCAAAATCAATTAACGCTAATGTTGGAGGAAAAGTAAATGCCAAAACAACATTAACAAGCCAAACTGCAGCTAAACAAAATAATCTTGTAATAAATTATGCAGCTATTGATTCTGATATGAATATCGATTCAATTTCAGCAGATGGCAGGGTGATTTTAACTGCAGACTATAATCAAAAAGATGGCAAAACAAGATACGATATGAATAACGCATCTTCAGCACCTTCTGTAGCAAATGTTCAAGGCTACGGAATTTCTATGATTGCAAGCGGGAATATAGGTACAAAAGAAAATCCTATAACCTTCAATCAAACTAAACCGGGAACTCTAAAAACAACAACAAATCCTATTACAAACCTTGACGGATATGGGATGGATGTTTTAGCCAATGAAAATATAAACATAAAAGGTTTAAATGATAAATATACTACGAATAATGTTTGCTCAATGATTTCTCGCGAAGGAAATATTAACGCAGAATTTTCAGGCAATACATATATTGAAGAAATCACTGCAGAAAAAGATATAAACCTTGTAACAAGAGGCAAATCTATTGAAGTAAATTATTTAGGCTCCGTACCGCACACTCCGGTTGACTACTTTGGACCTAGAACAAATGGTGAAGCTGACGGCGGTTATATGGGACCGGAAAGAAAAGAATCACTTCCTGATAATGCAAATATTAAAGCTTTAGATATTAACAAAAATATTAGACCAAACGGAGTTGATTTAGACGGATACTATGCATACGCAGATTCTACCGTAAGAGTTAATCACGCATTATTAGATAACGGTAAATTAGATATTACTGCTGATAATATTTATGCAAACGGAATGCATGTAACTTTTGGAAAAGATGGTTTTACTAAAGAAGTTGACCCTTCAACCGAAAAAGTTATAGGCTCAAGCGAAATTCCAACAGGACACGCGGTAAGACCTGAAGACGTTGAAAATATTGGGCACGACAGACATGAAAGAAATTATTATCGCCACGAAGGAGATGGCGATGGAATTTATGATGGAGAGCCGTCAAATGTTGATGATGACGATAATGTAGTAGATGCTACGCCGTTAGAAATGCCTGACGAAAATGCCGATACAGATACTGATACGGATAACGATACTGACACTGACGCAGATACAGATATCGATACAGACATGGATACAGACATGGACACAGACACAGATACTGACGTCGATACAGATACAGATGCTGATACCGACACAGATATTGATACAGACACCGATAATGATACTGACACAGATACTGATACTGATACTGACATTGACACAGACACAGACACCGACAATGATACAGATACAGATACTGATACAGATATCGACACGGATACTGACACAGACATGGATACGGATACCGATACGGATGCCGATACTGATACTGATACTGATGCTGATACCGACACAGATATTGACACAGACACTGACAACGATACAGATACAGATACGGACACTGATACTGATATAGATACAGACACAGACACCGACAATGATACAGATACTGATACTGATACAGATATCGACACGGATACTGACACAGACATGGATACGGATACCGATACGGATGCCGATACTGATACTGATACTGATGCTGATACCGACACAGATATTGACACAGACACTGACAACGATACAGATACAGATACGGACACTGATACTGATATAGATACAGACACAGACACAGACACCGACACAGACACCGACAATGACACAGATACTGACACAGATACAGATACTGACATGGATACAGATACTGATACTGATACTGATACTGATACGGACACTGATAATGACACAGACAGTGACATAGACACAGACACAGACACAGATACTGACACTGATACAGACACAGATACAGATACAGATACAGATACTGACACTGACACTGATACAGATACTGATACTGATACTGACACAGATACAGACACAGATACTGACACTGATACTGACACAGATACAGACACAGATACTGATACTGATACTGATACTGACACAGATACTGACACTGATACAGATACTGATACTGATACCGACACTGACACAGATACAGATACAGATACAGATACCGACACAGATACTGACACTGATACAGATACAGACACAGACACAGATACTGACACTGATACTGACACTGATACAGATACCGACACAGATACTGATACTGACACTGACACTGATACAGATACCGACACAGATACAGACACAGATACTGACACAGACACAGATACTGATACTGACACAGACACAGACACAGATACTGATACTGACACTGACACAGATACTGACACAGACACAGATACTGACACAGACACAGATACTGACACAGATACAGATACAGATACAGATACAGATACAGATACTGATACTGACACAGATACAGACAACGATACTGATACAGACAACGACACAGATACAGACAACGACGACGATGATGATATCATTGAAGTTGACAGAGAAGTCGCTCGAGAAATGTATATTCAAAGAAAAATCCTTGATAATGCAGTAGACTCCATAGACAAGCGTCAATATATGAGATATCAGGTAGCTAATAATAAAAATCCTATTGCTCTTGAGCAACAAAAAGGAATTGAATCATTACTTGATGTATCAAGAGGCGGAGTTTCTGTAACTCACAACAACAAATTAAAAGTAGGCGACATAATCCCGGTACATATGTCATACGGGGGGTTAGACATCAAGGCAGATGCTAAAGTTGTATCAGCAACAACAAGCAGAGCAGGTGCACAATTTGTAAACCTTGATAAAGCAACTGCAAATCAACTACTTTATTTGAATATGGTTTTAGATGAAGTTAGCAAAGTTTCATTAAAATAACAATATTCATCAAAAAAACTAACAGGCTATGTAATATAGGCATAGCCTGTTTTTTATTGTTTTTTTCACTCAAATTTTAAAATTAATTGTAAATTTTTGTTAAATTAATGCGAAAATGATTAAATTTTTGCATGCAAAATTACGTTTATATATATAAGAGATAATCTCATGCGCATTAGTTATGCAAGTGTGAATGCTAAACAAAAAGGATATCTACAATTCAACAATTATTTGAAAATACATAATATGAAAGGATTCGAACATGTCGAGAAAGAGTAGAAAGACGAACAGAAGAAGAATTATCGCAACTGCTATGGCGAGCATATTCATGCTTCAACAGACTATGGCATTAACCGTAGTTGCCGGAACTATTACAGATATAAACGGCAATGCGTTAACCAAAAGCGGTAACACCTGGAACATTACCGCAGATAGATTAAACACAGCTAAATCAATGGGTATAAGGACAGGCGCTGACTTTACGGTTGATAACGGCGAAGTTGCAAATTTAATCTTCTCTAAAGACGGAACTCAATTTAATACATTTGTTAACCTTGTAAAAAACGGAGTCAATATTGACGGTATATTAAACACCGTTAACGGAAACAACCAATTTTATAATGGTAAAGCTATTTTTATTTCTCCAAAAGGCATGGTTGTCGGAGCAAACGGCGTACTCAATGTTGGCTCATTAGCAGGATATTCCGTTTCCGGTGGAACATTTGCAGGACTTGAAAATTTTGAAAAGAAAGAAGCAGGTTTAAGCTATAGTTCAGGTGGTACATTAGTTGATGTAACCGGTTCTGATATCATAAATAATAATGCTGTTTCTCTGACAGATATATCTGCAGAGGGAGATCACTATTTAGGTGATACTATTACTATCAACGGTAAAATTCTTTCTCGTGGCGATGTTGATTTGAGAGCTTCAAAAGTTGACGTTGCCAGCACAGGAGTAATTCTTGCCGGAACACCGGCAGGAGCCACTCAAGTTGGTGGTGTTAGCATAAATCCGAATCAAATATTAACAACATCATCACAAGTAAACAGTTTGTTCAGTCAACTGGTTAACACTAACGGCCTATCTGAAATGACTGCCGGCGGTAACTCTAACATTACAATTATCGGAGAAAGTAACGGTTCCTTTAGCAGTCCTGCCGGCGGCATAAATATCGCAGGAAAAGTTTACAATAATGGAACAGGTAATACCATTGTCAGAAATTATGATAATTCAACAGACGGTTTCAAAATCTCCGGTACCGTTGAAAACAGAAACGGGGCTCTTGATTTCAGAAATAACGAAGGCGCAATGAATTTCACCTCAACTTCTAATATTAAGAATTTAAGCGGTGCAACCACAATATATAATACACCTTATGATTATAGTAGTGATACAAATTCTAAATTAGTTTTGGCAGGTAATGTTGCAACTAACGGAACCTTAACTGTAGACAACCTTGGGGTTGGCGGTCTTGAAGTCAGCAAAAACGCAGAAATAAACCACACCGGAAATGCTTACTTCTATAACGGACGAATGGCAAGCAATACCCCATCTAATGCTTACGAAAAAAATGCCACTAAAGGTACAGGGGCTATGAACATTAAAGGTACCATTAACATAAACGGTACAAACAGCCAAGCGAGATTTGAAAATACGGATTACGGTTATGGCGGTTTAAATATTACAGATGGCGGAACTATAAACCACAACGCCGGAGCTTCAACAACATTTGTAAACGCAGGCTATACCGGTTTTAATGTAGGAACACCATCAACCGGCACAAATACTGCAGGTACCATTACTTCAGATGCTTCTACATTAAGCATTACAAATACCGGAAATAACGGCTTAAATATTGAAACAAAAGGCAAAGTTAACGGTAAAGCCGATATAACTATGACCAATACAAGTGCTAATTCTCATTCTAACAGCTATACAGATGTTTTAAACCAAACACAAACAGTATATGGCGGCTTGAATGTTCAAGGTCTTGTTGATACAACAGGAAACGTTACTATGACATCAAACAATGCAAACATCTTAATTGGTGACAAAACAAATGCAGGACCATATATTCATTCAGGCAAGAATATTAAATTAACCGCAAACAATGCTAGCATATTAAACTACGGCGTTGACAAAGTATTATTAAGCGCTGACAGCACCGCTAATAACTACGGTAATTTAACAATGAATGCTACAGACGGCACTATCGGTCTTGAAGTTCAAGAGACAGCATGTACCGGAGCAAATTGTACAGGTATAGGACCAAAAGCCGCAGGTGCTCGCGATTTCAAAAAATCAATTAACGGAGCTATAAACGGAAAAGTAAATGCAACAACAACAGATACATCATCAGCAAAAAATACTGATTATGTAATTAACTATGCATCAATAGATAACAATATGAATATAGATGCGATAAAAGCTGATGGTCGAGTAATCCTAACTGTTGACAATGCTGGTCATGCCTGGGGCGGGGAAGCTACAGCAACCGCAAATTCAGGTAAGAGATATGACATGCTAAACGTAAGAACATCTGACACTGATACAAATGTTGAAGGCTGGGGAATGTCACTTATCGCAAACGGAAGTATTGGTACTAAAGCCAAACCCGTAACATTCATCCAGAACAAAGCGGCAACAAACAGTATGGATGTTTTAGCTAATAAAAATGTTTACTTAAGAGAAAATAGCTACAAAGATTCAAATTATGGAGCATCAAAAGAAACTAAAGTAAATAAAGTTTGCACAATGATAGCCAGAGAAGGCGATATGGATGTCGAATTTGCCGGAGATACAGACATTACAAATGTAACGGCTGAAGGAGATATGAAAATCGTTACTCGCGGTCAAAAACTTAATATCAAGAACCTTGGTCATATGGATAAATCTACAGGTTTAACAGATGCAGACAATGATAGCAGACTGGAAGATTACTTCGGAGAACACCATGACGGATATGCTTTTGACGGCCGCTACAACGGAGCAGAAAAAGCTGACATTTTACCAAACAATGCAGACATCAAAGCTTTAGACATAAATAAAAATGTACATAATTTAACTTCGACAATTAAACAAGACCCATCAAAAGACCCTAATCTTGATAATGGCGACTACAAAGCTTATGCAGGTTCAACTGTAACAATTGAAAACGCAGTTATTGATAAAGGCGAACTAAATATTACTGCAGACGAAATTTACGCAAACGGAATACATGTAAAATTCGGCCCTGGCGATTACGTCAAAGAAAGGGACAACAGCACAAACCCTGTTAAAGGCGTATATGTAGAAAACGGGCCTGATATTCCTACAGGTAAAGCTGTAAGACCAACAGATGTAGATGATGTTGATTACAGAGATCCACATGAAAGAAACTACTATTATCCTGAAGGAGACGGCGATGGCGAATTTGGACCTGACAGAGAACCATCTAATGTTGATGATAACGATGACAATTTAGATGCAACACCGTTAGAAATTCCTGAAGACCCAACAGATGCACCAACAGATCCTCCTAATGATACAGACAACGATACAGACCTTGACTTGGATACTGATACGGATTTGGATTCAGATACTGATACGGATTTGGATAACGATTTGGATACAGATACAGATTTAGATACTGATACTGACACAGATGACGACTTCCCTGATGATCCGGTTCAAAATGATACAGATTCAGATACAGACCTTGACTTGGATACTGATACTGATTTGGATTCAGACACAGATACAGATTTAGATAACGATTTGGATACAGATACAGATTTAGATACTGATACGGATACTGACGATGATTTCCCTGATGATCCAACAGATCCGCCATCAGATACTGACAACGATACAGACCTTGATTTGGATACTGATACAGATTTGGATTCAGACACAGATACAGATTTAGATAACGATTTGGATACTGATACGGATTTAGATACTGATACGGATACTGACGATGATTTCCCTGATGATCCTATTCAAAACGATACAGATTCAGATACAGACCTTGACTTGGATACTGATACTGATTTAGACAATGATACAGACACTGATTTGGATAACGATTTGGATACTGATACAGATTTGGATACAGACACAGATACAGACGATGACGTAAATATCCCTATTCCACCTCCGGAAATCAGAATACCACAAGTTGACGGTAAACTATTATACAACCAAAGAATAGATGAACAATTGATAACAGCTATAGATAAACGTCAATTCATGAGATTTAATGTAGGTTCTTCTACAATCCCTGTATTGATGGAAAGCTCAGGCAACGGAGTTGATGCGGTAGTCGACGTATCAAGAGGCGGCGTACAATTAAGCCACAACAACACTTTAAATGTCGGAGATATAGTTCCGGTACACATAGCATACGGAGATGTTGATATCGATGCTGATGTACAAATTGTACAAACAACAGATCACAGCGCAGGTGCAAAATTCGTCAACCTCGATCAGGCAACAGCAAACAAACTATTATACTTGAATATACTGATGGAAGACACGATAAACGTCAAATAAAATTAAATAAAAAGGGCTCCGCGCAAACACCGCGGAGTACCTTTTCATATATCAATCTAAATATGTAAATAAATATTAAACTTAAACTACACAAAATGTAAATTTAACACAGAAAAAAACGTTTTTATAAACATAAGAATACATCCATGCTTTGGGCATGTGTGCTTACAAAAGAAAATATAACAAACAATTAATAAAAAACGAAAGGAAGCTAAAATGATGAGAAAAAATGGGAAGACCCAAAGACGCATCATAGCATCATTGATGACAGGTGTATTTATGCTCCAGCAAACAATGACCCTTACGGTTGTTGCGAGTGATATTTCGGGAGTATCAGGTCAAGGCGGAGTATACAATATTGACCCCACTAAAAAAAGCGGCGATATGGGTTTTAGGCAATATCAAAACTTCAATGTCAGCCAAGGCGATATTGCAAACTTAAACTTCGCAGATGTAAATACATTCGTAAACTTGGTAGATAACCAAGTTGTTGTAAACGGTATCGTAAATTCAATGAGAAACGGAGGCTTTTATAATGGAAAAGCAGTGTTTGTTTCTCCAAACGGAATGCTTGTCGGAGCTTCCGGAGTTTTAAATGTCGGTTCTTTAGGTGTTTATGCTCCCAGCCAGTCCGGTTATGCCAGATTTAAAAATAATCAAACAGCTGAAGGTTTAAATACTTTAGTTAATAATGATGTATTCCCAGGCGGAAAAATTACCGTCAACGGAAAAATTATGAGCGCAGGTGACGTTGATTTGCGTGCAAGCGGAGTTGATATAGCTAAAAATGCAGGAGTAATCGGCGGCATTAATCAGGATGCAATGACTCTATTAAGCAGTGAAGCGCAAGCAAACCAATTATTTAATAATCTGGTAAATACAGATAATATTAATAATGCCGGGCAATTTGCATCTGACGGCAAGGGTAATATAACAATTATCGCAGAATCCACTGGCAAAGGTGTCCTTGATAACGGCGGAGTAAACATTGCAGGCACGGTTAAAAACTTTGCAAAAGGCAACATGACAATTAAAAACTATGCCGAAGCAAAAGACGGGTTAAATATTAGCGGCACCGTCGCAAATAGACAAGGAACATTAAACCTTACAAATAATGAAGGAAACTTAAATGTTAGCGGCAACCTGAAAAACAAGGGCGAAACTCAAATTTATAACTTGCCATATAATTATGGTGACAGTGATTCTAAATTGATATTATCAGGAAACATAGCAACACAAGGCGGAGATTTAATCATTGATAACGAAGGTATCAAGGGTATGGAAATTTCCGGCAAAGTAAACCATAAAGGGGATACTTATGTAACTAACGGTTTCAAAACAATAAACAACGGTAAAGTTCCTAACACAACAGGTGCAATGCTAATCTCAGGAGAATTTAATACTGACGGAAATGCAACATTTACAAACAAAGCCGAAGGTATAGACGGGATGAACATTACAGGAGATGTGTACACTACAGGTAATGCTACATTTAATAACGATGGCGCTGCCGGATTAAATGTTTATGATAACGGTATAGCAAGAGCTGACAAAAATTTGACAATGAACAATACCGGAGAAGAAGGGGTAAATATTGCTTCATCAGGTTTAGTAAATGCTAAAAATGACGTTTTCATCAACAATGATGCTACAGGCGGAGTTAACGTACAAGGATATGTAAAGGCAAATCGTAACGTAAACATCAAATCAAAAGACGGTAATGTTGTTATAGGCGACAAGACAAAAAATAATAATTATGTAACCGCAAACAATAATATCAACATTGACACAACAAATGCAAGCATTTTGAATTACGGTGTTGAAAAAGTTTTACTTGTTGCAAACGGCGACTTAACAATGAATGCAACAGACGGCACTATCGGTTTAGAAGTACAACAAGGCGCATGTACAGGATCCGGTTGCACAGGAATCGGGCCAAAGAACGAAGGAGCAAGAGACTTTACTAAATCAGTTAACGGAAATATTAAAGGTAAAGTAAAAGCAACAACAACAAAAGCTACAAAGCCTGATGATTTAGTAATTAACTATGCCGCAATTGATTCTGATATGAACATTGACACAATAAATGCCGATGGCAGAGTAATCCTGACAGTAGATGATGATTACGGTTATAACAACAACGGCCCGCGCTACAATATGTTGAACGCAAGACCTAATGACAATTCTGATACAAATATCGAAGGTAAAGGTATTTCTTTGATTGCAAACGGAAGTATCGGAACAAAAGATAATGCCGTAACATTTATTCAAACCGGAGCTGAACAAGTCTTCAAAATGGATGCTCTGGCTAATGAGAACATTAACTTAAAAGAAAATAGCTTTAACGATTCAAATTACGGCAGAAGCAAAGAAATTACCACAAACAATGTTTGTACAATGATAGCCAGAGAAGGCGATTTGAATATTGAATTTGGCGGTAATACAACAATTGATAACATCACTGCTGAAGGTGATATGAATATCGTTACTCGCGGTCAAACAATGCATATTAAAAATCTTGGTCATATAAAAGATGATTCTGTAACGCCGAATGACTATTTCGGTCCCAGAAATTACGGCCAAAAAGATGGCGGTTATATGAAACCGGACTACAGAGATGAAGCTCTTCCAAATCATGTAACAGTTAAAGCTTTAGACATTAACCACAACATCAGACCAACAGAAAAACTTGTCGATGGTAACCACGAAGCCTGGGCAGGGTCGGAAGTAAGAATAGATAATGCGGTTCTAGACCAAGGCACAATGGATGTTACCGCAGATAACATATATGCTAACGGTGTTGCTGCACACTTTAATAAAGACGGATTTTCAAAAGAAATTGACCCATCAACAAATAAAGTAATCGGAGCTTCTGAAATTCCGACAGGACACGCGGTAAGACCGGATGATGTTACAGGTGTCGGCAGAGGAGAAACTGAAAGAAACTACTACTATCCGGAAGGAGATGGTGATGGCATATTTGATGGCGTAGAATCAGATGTTGATGATAATGACAATATCGCAGATGATACCCCATTAGAAATACCAGACCCAACGGATCCACCAACTGACCCTCCAACGGATCCTCCAACAGATCCTCCAACAGATCCACCAACGGATCCTCCAACGGATCCACCAACAGATCCGCCAACGGATCCGCCAACGGATCCTCCAACGGATCCTCCAACAGATCCGCCAACTGATCCACCAACGGACCCTCCAACGGATCCTCCAACAGATCCGCCAACGGATCCGCCAACTGATCCACCAACGGACCCTCCAACGGATCCTCCAACAGATCCACCAACGGACCCTCCAACAGATCCACCAACGG
>OMVC01000130.1 GCA_900314375.1 uncultured bacterium | reverse complement strand
TAAAAAAGTCTTAA
The DNA here is from genome assembly GCA_900314375.1 of uncultured bacterium. Classification (GTDB taxonomy): domain Bacteria; phylum Cyanobacteriota; class Vampirovibrionia; order Gastranaerophilales; family Gastranaerophilaceae; genus Zag111. The sequence goes on along the minus strand of OMVC01000130.1, from coordinate 18,993 downwards.
AACAACTTTCTGTCACCCAGAAACAAAAATTTAATAAAACCACCCGCACAACCATGAGTGCGAATGTAGAAATGTTATAAAAGCAACAAAAGACCCGTATATACGGGTCTTTTGTTATTATACGATTAGTTTTTAATTATTTTATATTGGCAAAAGTCCAAGCATCAAATGTCGGAGCTTCTTTTACTTGAATTTCGTGTCTTTCTTCGCCTGAACATTCTCCATCATGCGCAATAGGTTTATATAATCTGTTATAATATTCAATAACCATACGATCAGAATTGAAGTATGCTTCGGATGTTCTGATTGCTTGGCGCATAATTCTTGCCCATTCTTGCTTGTTATCATAATATGTTGGGATGATTTGGTTTTCTATAATATCCATCAAACATTTATGATCTTTCCAATGTCTTTCTTCCCATGACATTTCATCGTCAATTTCAGGATACTCTATAGCGTAACCGTTAATACCGGAGAATGTACCTTCTACTGTCCAACCATCCCAAATTGATAAGTGGACGGCGCCGTTAGCGTTAGCTGACATACCTGAAGTCCCTGATGCTTCAAACGGTCTTAACGGAGTATTTAACCATACATCTGAACCGCGTTTTAGCATACCTGATAATTGCAATTCATATCCCGGTAATACTACAACGTTTTTCAATGAGTGAGAACGATGTAACAATTTGTTGAACATTTCTTTACCCATAACATCGTCCGGATGGAATTTACCGGCAAAAATTATTTGAAGTTTGTCTTCATTTAATAATTTTTCGATTCTGTCTTTATCCATTAAGATTAACCATGCACGTTTGTAATCAGCAAATCTTCTTGCCCAAGTGATAGTTAAAACATCAGGATTAAATCTTTTACCGGCAACGTTTGCAACATACTTAAACAATTCTGCTTTCATCTGATGTTTAACATCCAACAATTTTTGCCAATCATTACCTGCTAATTTAATTCTATCATCTTGCCAATATTGAAGATTAACAGCGTTTGTAATAGCTCTTATAGGGCATCTGCCGTCAACCCATTCCCACATTTTGTTTGCAACAAGACCGTGTAATTGCGATACAGCATTAGCAATTCTTGACATTCTTAAGGCTGCAACAGTTAATGAGAAGTTTTCTCCGCCTAAATTGATTGCGGTTTCTCTTGATGCGCCTGCGAAAAATCCGCCTTCTAAAAGTGTATCTACCCAGTGAACTTCATTACCTGCAGCAACAGGGGTGTGGGTAGTAAATACCGTGCGTTTTTTTACTTCATTTAAATCGCCTTTGTGTTGTCTTAACAATTCAAAAGCTGCAGGAAGTGCGTGACCTTCGTTCATGTGGATTACATCAAATTTATATCCGATTTTTTGAAGAATTCTTACCCCTGCAATACCAAGAACGATTTCTTGAGCGATTCTTATTTTTTCATTGCCGTCATACAGTTTGTATGTAATACTTTTTGCCCAATCACTGTTACCATCTATATCTGTAGTTAAGAAGTATACAGGGCATGTTCCGAATAATTCAGGTTCAACAAGTAAAGCTTTAACTTTAACTTTTTCTCCAAAAATATCGACATCAACTTGAACGCCCGTATCTTTAAGAAAATCATAGTATTTTCTTATGTATGCAACCTCAACGTCGCCTGTATGGCTTATACGTTGATCGTAATATCCGTATGACCATAATATTGAAACTCCGACCATAGGCATTTGTAAATATCCTGCAGATAGCATGTGCGAACCTGCTAAAAATCCCAAGCCGCCTGAATATGTATTTAATGATTGATCAATTGCTATTTCCATTGAGAAATATGCAACATTAGGTAATGACATAATATAACCCTCTTTCTTCTACTATACTAAATTTTTCATGTACACAAATTAACGTGCTTTGATATTGTAGCATATAAAAATAAATTTGTGTATAATTTTACAACTAAATAATTATATATATACATATAATACTGTTATTGCTTGATTTTATCTAAAAATTTTTGTAAAGCAATTTTAACATGTGAGTATGTGATGCCACCTTGCATGTATGCAACATAAGGTTCTCTCATCGGACCGTCGGCTGATAATTCTATAGTTGAACCTTCAATAAATGTCCCTCCTGCCATAATTACTTTATCTTCATACCCCGGAATATGTTCGGGTATTGGGGTAACATAAGCATTAATAGGCGACAATGATTGTATTGTTCTGCAAAATTCTTCCAATAATTCAGGCTTACCGAATGTTATATTCTGAATAATGTCTGTTCTTTTTTCATTATATTTTGGGTAGGAATCATACCCTATTTCATCAAATATTTTTGATGCGAGCACAGCACCTTTTACTGCATCACAAACAACTGATGGAGCCATAAACAGTCCTTGAAAAATCAATCTGTGTTGATTAAACATCGCTCCGCCTTCGCAACCGATTCCGGGTGCGGTTAAACGGTTTGCACTTCTTTCCACATAAAGTTCTTTCCCTGCAATATAGCCCCCTGCTTCAACAATTCCGCCTCCGGGGTTTTTTATTAAAGAACCACCTATTAAATCCGCGCCGACTTCTAACGGCTCTCGTTTGTCAACAAATTCTCCGTAACAATTATCTACGAAGCAAATGCAATTCGGATTTTTTGATTTTACAATTTTGCAAATTTTTTCGATTGTTTCGATTGTCAATGATTTCCTTGTAGAATACCCTTTTGAACGTTGTATTAGTACCATTGTTGTATCTTTATCAACTTTTTGCTCAATCCCTTCAAAGTCAATATCAGAGTTATTTATCAAATCAACTTCATCATATAGTATCCCGTTGCCTATAAGAGATGCACGTTTTGTTTCTTCATCGCCCATAGTGCCGATAACTTCCTGCATTGTATCATATGGCGCTCCTGCAATAGATAATAATTTGTCCCCGCTTTTTAAATTCCCGAATAATGCGCAAGCTAATGTATGTGTGCCTGAGGCAAAATGTATTCGAACTAAAGCTTTTTCGGCTTTAAATACTTGTGCGTATACTTTGTCTAAAATTTCTCTGCCCAAATCGTCGTGTCCGTATCCTGATACTGTATAAAAATGTTCAGGCGCTACTTTGTTATCAATAAATGCGTTTAAAACTTTTTCCTGATTATATTCTCTTATGTCTTCTATTATTTCAAATTGCTCTTTTAAACTTTCTTGAGCCTGTTTTATAATTTCTTTGCTATTCATATCTACCTCTTTTTCATAATAGTTCAAGCATAGTGTGAGGTCAATTTGTCTAAAGATAAAAAATACTTGCGAAAAAAATATTTGTATTATATTATTGTTTTATGTTATAGAAAAGTGAGGTTTACCAATGAATCAAATCATTAAAGTTGCATGGGAATTAAATGAAAATACTGATAACAGATATAAACTTGTTTATGAGATAGCAGAACTTGCAAAGAAATTTGTTGATGAAAGCCAAGCGAGAAAAGCCAGAGAAGGGTTTGGCTTTGAAGATTCTTATGAATCAAGTTATACTCATGAAAATCCTGTTGAACATGCATTGATGGTAAAAGCATCAGAAGCTGATGATAACAGATTGGTAGGTTAGTTTAAAAACAAATACACATTGATTGTTAGGTCAATGTGTATTTTTATGGGGGATATGGGTATGCTGAATGATACGGTTGATTATTTGAATACTTTTACGGATGGTTTTAAACCTGAAATTGCAATAATTTTAGGATCAGGATTAGGAGATTTGGCTGATACTTATGCCGAACATGTGGTTCCTTATTCAAAAATCCCGTATTTTGCAACTTCTACTATAAAGGGACATAAAGGTAATTTGGTTTTTGCTCATATAAAAGACAGACCTGTTGTTATGATGCAGGGCAGAAATCATTTTTATGAGGGGTATTCGATGGAGCAAATAACCTATCCCATAAAGGTATTTAAGCGTCTTGGTGTTAAAACCGTTATTTTAACAAATGCGGCTGGAGCTGTAAATAAATCATTTCGTCCCGGAGATTTAATGGTTATAACTGATCATATTAACATGATGGGTACCAATCCGCTTATAGGTCCTAACGATGTTGAGTTTGGTGTAAGATTCCCTGATATGTCTGAAATTTATAACAAAGAATTGGTAAAACTTGCGGATGCCGCAGCAAGACTACTAAAAATAAATTTAAGACATGGCGTGTATCTTGCTTCTTCAGGTCCGAGTTACGAAACGCCTGCAGAAATTAATATGGCTCGTATTTTGGGTGCTGATGCTGTCGGGATGTCAACTGTCCCCGAAGCTATTGTCGCAAATTATTGCGGTTTAAATGTTTTAGGTATCAGCTGTATTTCAAATTATGCAACAGGTGTTTCAACAAAAAAATTAAGTCACGATGAAGTGATAACAACAACTAATATTGTAAAAGATAAATTTACGGAATTAGTCTTGACTTTATTAGGCAATATTAAATAAACAAAAGAGAGATAAAAGATGACAAAAAAGGAATTAATATTTTTGGGTCCCCCGGCTTGCGGTAAAGGTACGCAAACAACAAAACTTGCACAGTATTTAAATTTACCTCATATCGATACAGGTTCGTTATTGCGTGCAGAAATCGCATCAGGTTCGGAAAACGGTAAAATCGCGCAATCATTTATAGATGAAGGACATTTGGTTCCCGTTGAATTGGTTGGTGCAATTATTAAAAACAGATTGTCTGCAGATGATTGTAAAAACGGATATATTTTAGACGGGTATCCTCGTAGTCTTGAACAAGCAGAAATGCTGGTTGAAATAAATTCAGCAATTGATAAAAATGAAAATGTTGATTTTAGAGCAATCTATTTTAAAACGGATATAAGTGTGCTTATTTCAAGAATCGTTAACCGTCGCTCTTGTCCGAAATGCGGTGAAATCTATAATCTTAAATTTAAACCGCCTGTTAAAGAGAATACTTGCGATAAATGCGGTTCGACTTTAACTCAAAGAAAAGACGATAATGAAGAAACTGCAAAAGAAAGATTTGAAACGTATTTTCATGAAACGGCACCTTTAATAGATTATTACAATGCAAAAGGCGTGTTGAAAGAAATCAATGCTGATGGTTCTATCGATGAAGTTTGGCAAAGACTTTTAGAAGTTGTTTAAACTTAAAGTATACATGCAAGAACCATAAGTATTAATGTGCCGATTTGGAATGCTGTTGCAAGGTTTTGATTAAGCTTGTTACTGTCATATCTTTTTGCCGTCTTTTGAGCTTGAATTGCACTTGATAGCCTTGCAATACGCTCGGAATCGCTGTCATTTGGGAAACTTGTACCAAAAACGGATGTTTCAATTCTTGTTAATCGTTCATTCATAGGTTCTGTGTCGTATTTTTTCTTGTATAATTTTTTTTCAATAGCAGAAATATTTAAAGGTTTTGGTTGATGTTGAGAAAATACGCTCGATTCCGGTAAATCATCGTCGTAGTCGTAATTATTGGTTTGGTTGTATAAATTATCATACCCGAACGGAGTTCCGTATTGGTCTAAATGATAGTTTTGTGCCATTTTTTGAGGAATGTCAGTATAAAAATCATTATCCTGCTGCATCATCCCGTTTGAGGCAAAACTTTGCGGCTTTAATTGCGCTTTTAATCTGTCGACGCGTGTTGATAAATCGTCATTGTCGTATGTTTTATTGAAAGTTTTACGCTCTAGATTTGATAAACGCATTTTTATATTTGAATTTTTGAATTCTTTTTTAAATACTTGTTTTTCCAGTTCATTTATGACAGGATAATCCATGGTGGCAGCTTCTTCAGGCTCTTTTTCGTATACGATGAAATCATCTTCTTCCATAAATGTATCTTCTTTTGGGGTGATTTCCTGTCCCATTAAGTCTGCTGATGTATCTTTTTTTAATTTTGCAATTCTCGTTGAGATTTGTCCTGCGGATGCTTTTCCGTATACTTTTTGTTCAAGGCGTTCAAGACGTTTTGAGTCGCTTTCGTTTGAATATGTGAAACCGAATAGTGAATTTTCAATATTATCAAGTGTAGTATTTGCTGGATATGCGCATTGTACGGTCATCGCAATTGTTAATATAAGAATAAGTTTTTTCATATTTTCACCTCATAAAAAGGATAAATTTATTTATGAGAAAAAAATATTCTATATTTAAGCAAGGTTGCAAAACTCAAAATCAATGCTTTTTTCGTAGGACAAAAGTATTAGTATTTAATCTGATATGTAAAATATTGTTAATTTTTATAGGACAGATAGCAAAATATTATTTGACAGTGTTTATAATGAGCATATATGGAGGTTAATATTTATGTCATTACTTGTTGATGCTATTCAAATTGGGGCGGTAAGAAATGGTAAAGTATCAATTACTGTACCTGATGAAAACAAAGGTGTATACAAAACTTTATCCGTCAGTCAAGATAGTGCAGATTCTTTTTTATCACAAAGAATGAATATAGAAAAAAAAGCGAATAGTTATGCTATTGGAACAATGGCTGCCGGAACTGCTATTGGTGCAATAATTGGAGCAATGAAAAGAGTGGGTGAATGTAGCAGTAGAGGTTCTAATGCAGGAATGGGTGCTTGTATCGGATTAGTTGCAAGCAGCATTGCTGCTTTAGGAATTTGCCTGAATTTTTCTTCTAAATTATCAAACTTATATAATAAGTTCATAGAAGAAAACTCAAATAAATAGTAAACATCTATTTATTTAATATTTTTAATTCTTTTAATGCTTTTAATTCTGCCTGATAAGGAGAAATTGTCGTAATTTCTTCTATTACTTTCGGAAGTTTTTCGATTACATAATCTATTTCTGCTTCTGTTGTAAATCGGCTTAAGCTCCAGCGAATACTGCCATGGATAGCCGTGAACGGAACGTTCATAGCTCTTAGAACATGGCTTGGCTCTAAAGAACCCGATGTGCAAGCAGAGCCTGAAGATGCACAAATTCCTAAATCCGATAAATGAAGTAATATCAATTCTCCTTCAATATATTCAAAACCGATATTGGTTGTATTTGGAACTCTTGGAGCAAGACCTGTATTTACTCGTGAATTGTAGATGTTTTGGATAATTCCCTTTTCGAGTTTGTCGCGCAAGCGTTTTACTTCTGTCATTTCGTATTGCAGGTTGTCCGATGCAAGTTCTGCGGCTTTGCCTATACCGACAATATAAGGTACATTCTCTGTTCCTGCGCGTTTCCCTCTTTCCTGATGCCCGCCAATTATTAACGGGTTAATCATCGTTTTAGAATTTACATACAATGCTCCAATGCCTTTTGGTGCGTGAAATTTGTGTCCCGATATGCCAAGCATATCGACTCCTGCTTCCACTACATTTATCGGAACTTTGCCTGCTCCCTGTACACCGTCAACAAAGAATTTTGTTTCGGGATTTTTTGATTTTATTATTTGTGAAATTTCAGCTATAGGATTTAAAACACCTGTTTCGTTGTTTGCCCACATAACAGATACTAAAGCTGTATCATTTGTTATGAGATTATTCAATTCGTCGATATTTAGTTCACCGTTTGAATTTACTCCGATATAATCAACTTTATAGCCTTGTTTTTCAAGGTATCTGTATACATTTAACACGCAAGGGTGTTCAATTTTTGTTGTAATAATATGTTTTTTAGATTTATCATGAGCTAATGCCCCGCGAATGGCTGTATTGGCACTTTCTGAACCGCAAGAGGTAAATATGATTTCTTTTTCGTTTGCCGCGCCTAAAAAATCTTTAATTTTACCGCGAGCTTCTTTTATAGCTTTTGAAGACTTTCTGCTAAAATCATACATACTTGAAGGATTTGCATATTCTTCTTTCAAGTACGGAAGCATTTCTTCCAGTACGCGTTCATCGACTTTTGTCGTTGCATTATTGTCAAGATAAATCATTTTTCCCATTTTATTTTACCTCTATTACGTTTATTTCATCCCCGAAAGCATCTTTTAATGTAGATTCTACAAATAATTTTAATGTCATTGTTGAATTTTTGCATCCTGAGCATTGACCGCGTAATTTAACATATACATCATTGTCTTTTATATCAACCAATTCAATATCTCCGCCGTCTTTGATTAATTCCGGAGATATTTGATTTTCTATAATATTGTTTATCTTTAAAATTCTTTGGGTAGGGGTTAAATCGGAAATCTTTTCTTGTTCCGTAACTCCGCTATAATAGTTATCAATTACTTTTTGAATTGCATCTTTACATCTGCCGCAAGCTCCGCCTGCTTTTGTGTAATTGGTAACATCTTCTACTGTTTTTAGCCCGTTTGCTTTAATTGCATCAATTATAACTTTATCCGTTACCTGAAAACATGTGCAAATCATCTTTTCTTTAGGTTCATTATTTATTTCTTCAAGAGGAATATAGCCTTCTGATTTGTATTCTTTTAGGGCATCTTCCAAAGCTTCATATCCCATAACTGAGCAATGCATCTTTTCAGGGGGTAACCCGTCAAGTTCGTCAGCTATGTCTTTATTAGTAATTTTACGAACTTCATCTATGGTTTTGCCGATTATCATTTCGGTTAAAATACTTGAACTTGCAACGGCAGAACCGCAGCCAAAAGTTTGGAACTTTGCGTCGGTTACAATATTATCTTTGATTTTTAAATATATTTTTAATTGGTCTCCGCAAACCAATGAACCTGCCGTGCCTACAGCATCTGCATCTTCAATAGTTCCGACATTTCTCGGATGACGGTAATGGTCCATAACCTTTTCGGAATAATCCCACATAAAAAATTTCCCTTTCTATTTATATCTGACTATGGTTTTATTATAAATCAAAAATAAATAAAAGGGATTTTTTTTAATTATAATTTAATTATTGACATTAACGCTTTCGTTTTTGTATTTGTAGAAGTTTTCTTTAAAAGCTTTCGGATCTACCATCTTTTTAAATTCTTCGTAGTTATTACCTGTTCCACGGATAATGACATCGCCGTAATTGAATATCCCGCCTAAAAATGATTGATAGATGTCAATAGACTCGACTCCGCGGAAGCTGTAATCTTCAGTTTTAACATTTAACCAGCCTTTTTTGAAATGTACACCGTTTTTATCAACGGAAATTGTTGTGGTTTTGTAATCTATATAATATTTGATAATAGGTAGCAGTAATAATGACGGCCATTGTAAAAATATTAACCAATGCATGTTTGCTCTGTATTCGTCCATTCTTAACCCCCTTTTTTTGTTTATTTTATATTATATTTAGTATGCAGTCAAATTTTATCTTACATTTATAAATTTATGTACTTGAGGAATAAGGCGTACTTTCTTATAAATTGATAAGTATTTATCAAGGATTTTATTACAAAAATCAGAACTAACAGACATTTTATTATCTGTCATTTTAGGTTGAAGTGTTATTTCAATATCAAATTTCTTTGCTATTTGCGCACTTTTTTCTATTTCATATTGCGTTATATTTTCATCAAATACTATTTTTGCAAATGTATATATCCCTTCGGTTTTTTCTAAAAATCTTTCGTGCAAGTCAAATGTATCATTTCCTGTTGATGATTTTAGTTTAATGTCTGCGGATATAATATCTGCATATTTTTTTATTTGTAAAAAGTTTTCACATAAAGTTGCGTTCGTTTCAAGATAAATTTTAGTATGACCTTGTAATAATGGTAAAAATTCTTTTAAGAAATCTGTATGCAATAATGGCTCTCCGCCTGTCAATGAAATGGAGTGAATATTATTTAAATCATAATTGCTTGTAATTTCCTCGTAAAGTTCTTGGGGTGTATATGTTTTGCCGTTATTAAATTCAGTATCGCAGTATGCACAGCTCAAATTACAACCGCAAAAGCGTATAAATAATTGCTTGTACCCGACAACGGGGCCTTCCCCTTGAATTGATGAAAATATCTCATTAATTTTAGCTTCCATAACCGAAATTCTTTCTCACGTCTTCGTGTGATAAATTCTTTAACTGTTCATACAGTTTGATTTCATCATCCGACAAATCATGAGAAATTTCAATAGTGACAGTAACAATTAAATCTCCGGTTTTGCCATGTTTTTTTATTCCTTGACCCGCAATACGGAATTTTTGTCCGGAAGTGGTATTTTTAGGCAATTTTAGTTTGATTGTTCCGTCAAATGCAGGAATTGTTATTTCTTCACCTAAAGCTGCTTCAAACGGTGTAATCGGTACATTATAATAAATATTTAGTTTATTAAAATGAACTTGTGTTTTTGTTTCTATTTTAACGACAATGTAAACGTCACCGTTTGTTCCGCCGTTTTTGCCCGAAGCGCCTTCACCTTTTAAACGTAATTTTGAACCATGCTTAATGCCTTTTGGTATGGTTACATTTATTTTTTTTGTTTCGGTAATCATACCTTTGCCGTTGCATTTTGGACATTTATCCCCGTTAGCAAATCTGTGTCCGTGACATTGAGGACAGGTTTTTGTTGTTCTTATATTTATAATTCTTTTACTGCCGGTTATGACTTCATCGGGAGTTATTGTGACTTCTGTTGTTATGTCTTCTCCTTTTTGCGGTTTAAGGATTTCTTTTACTCTTTTGTATTGCTTTAGCTTAAGAATCCAATATTTAAGAGTTTTAAAGTATTTGTTTTCTTCTTTTTTTGTTTTTGATGTTGTTTTTTTATATCTTGGGTTGTAGCTATTATTGGATTTTTTTATGTTTTCTTTGTATTCTTCTTCGGCTTTTTGTGATGACGTTGTTTGCGCTGATGTTTTAAAAATTCCGTTTACTATGTCATAGTTGTGTCTTTTTTTCTCATCTGATAAAGTTTCATAAGCAAGTGTTATTTCTTTAAAAATCTCGACGGCATCATGGTCTTTGTTTACGTCAGGATGATATTTACGAGCCAGTCTTCTGTACGCAATTTTAATTTCATCCGATGTTGCATTCGGGGTAACCTCTAAAACTTCATAATAATTTTTTACACTATTAAACACCATATTATTTATTTAAGGATATTTTTTTAAAATTCAACATATCAGAGTGATTTACGACTAAATATTAAGAAAAATTAATTTTTAAATATATGAATGGCAAAAATAATATTTATGAGTTTTAATATAATGTAAATTGAAAGGATTTTTATGCAAGTTAACAGATTGGAAAATTTATCTCAATGTATTCGTAATGCTTATGATACGGCAAAACATTATAATCAGCAAAAAAGAATATATGCAGGTGGAGAAGAATTTTTAGATTCTTATATAACCTTACAGTTAAAAAACTTCTATAAAGAGGGTCTTGATAACCCGCAGGAAGCTATGCAAATAAAAAACAATGAGAGATACAATGCAAGTTTATTGATTATGAAAAAGCCATCTATAATTCAAATAATGAAAAATCGTTATATGAATATGATGATGGATTTGCGTATTCGTTTGGCAGCATTAAAAGATCCTGAATTGAAAAAACTTAAAGATGAATTTGATAATAAATTAATCGCAACTGTATAAAATAAAAAATGGGGTTATATAAAACCCCATTTTTTTATTTATTTTTTCTAAATAGATTTTTCCAACTGAATTTTTTCTTTTGTTTAGTATTAGAAACGGCTCTTTCTTGTTTTTCCATTTGAGCTTTTCGCGTTTTTAAAATCTCTTTTTTTATTTTTTGTGCTTCTTTTTCTGCTGTTTTTTCAATATCAGCTTTAGCTTTTTCTTTAGCTTTTTGTGTTTTTATTGCTTCTTTTTCAAGTTGAGCTTGCTCTTTTGCCTTCGCTTTTGCTTCATCCCTTGCTTGTTTTATTTTCAATTTTTGAGCTTTTGCGATAGCTTTAGTCTCGGCTTTTTCTTTTTTTGCTTGCTCAATAGCATCAGCACGTTCAGCCTTTAATATTTCAGCTTTTATTTGTGCATTTGTTTTTTCCTGAACTTTTTGCTCAGCAGCTAATTCTTTGGCTTCTTGTTTTGCTTGAGCTTTTGCTTTTGCCAACTCTTGCTTTTGAAGTTTGTTTACGGCTTTTTGAGTCTGGCGTTGAGCTTTTGCCATTGCTTTTGCTTCTTCTTTCTCAGCTTTTATACGAGCTTTTTCTTCAGCTGCTTCTGCTTTTTTTGCTTCTTTCATTGCTTTGGCTTGGGCTTTTGCTTTTTCTCTTTCTGCTATTATATTTACTTTTTCTTCTTCTGCGGCTTTTTTGGCTTCTGCTTTTGAAATAGTAGCTTTTAATTTTGCTTGTTCTTTAGCATATTTTGCTTCATCTTTTAATCTCTGTCTTTCTTCTTCTGCTGCAATTTTTGCATCATATAATTCTTGTCTTCTTTCTTTCTCTTGAGCTTTTGCCAGAGCTTTAGCCTGTTCTTCTTTTTGTTGCGCTAAATAGCGTTCTTTTTCTTCAGCTTCTTTAAGTTTTTGAGCTTCTAATCTTGCAATTTCTTTAGCTTCTTCTTCTTTACGCAGAATTTCTTCTTTTTGAGCTTTTGCCAGAGCTTTAGCCTGTTCTTCCTTTTGTTGCGCTAAATAGCGTTCTTTTTCTTCTGCTTCTTTAAGTTTTTGAGCTTCTAATCTTGCAAGCTCTTTAGCTTCTTCTTCTTTACGTTGTATTTCTTCTTTTTGCGCTTTTGCTAACGATTTTGTACTTTCTGTTAAGTTCGTTTTCTCTTTTGATATGTTTGTGAATACCGTAGTTTCCGGTTCTTTTTGTACGGGGTGATATTTTATTGTATAATCTGTAATTTTATTTGAGTCTTTTAATGTCTCAGATAATGTCTTTTGAGATAATACAACCGGATTTTCTGCATTTTTCAGGTCTTCAGGAATATCTGTTTTCTTTTCCGGTGTATTTATTTCCGGTACAACTACAGCCGGAACTGCAACTGTAGCTTGTTGATCTGTTGCTTGAACAATTTTTGTTTCTTCTTCCGGAAGCGTAATTGCATCAGTCATGTCGTTAGAAAATGCTTTCATTAAGTTTTGCTGTTGTTGTTCTAAACGCTTATTTATTTCTTCTTCTAAATTCTTTGCATAATTCTTATTGCCTTCTAAATCTTGCATAAGACTGCCTTTATCAAGCTCAATGACATCATCCAAACTTGTAAACACAGGTGTTGGCTTTGTTTGAACTCCAAAATCAGCCGGATTAACGTCTGCATATTTTGTGTTGATTGTTCTTGATGCAATTTTAACTTCATTTTCTAATGGCTTGGTTGTTTCTTTAACTTTTGTTGTATTATCTATAATTTCTTTTTCTGCTCGGAGTTCCGGAGTTTCTTTTATGGCTTCTTTTGCGGTATCATTTACTTTTTTAGCTACAGCAGATGCCGCATCTCCATATTTTATAACAATGTCTTCTGTTTGTTTTTCTTCCGGTGCTTTAAATATCATAGAACCGTTTTCTGCGGTTTTTACGGTATTATCAACAATCGGTTCAGCTTTTTTTATGAAACTCGGAGTTTCGGCTTTGATTGTTATATCCGGCGTTTCTTTTATTTCTTTAGCGGTTATTTTGTTGCCGTTAGTAATATAGTTTAGAGCTTCGGTTGCATTTTTGGCTTCAGGTTTTTCATGCGTGATGTCAAATGTTGTGCTTTCTTTAATTTCTTTTGCTGAAATTTTGAATGGTTCTGCAATTGTTTTTCCATTGTTTTCTATTGTTTTTTCAACATCTAAAATTTCTTTTACATTTTTTGCGTTTTCTTCATTTAAAAGTGATTTTTCAGTAAATATAAACGGTTCACCGGAGCTTATATTGTTACTTTTTATTCCTTCAGACGCAGGAGTTTGAGGAATAGGTTTAATAATTTCCGGCGGTTCTTTGATATCTTCTGTTGTTGTAATTTTTGTTTCAACAGGCTCAGCTTTTGGAATAGATTGAAGTGCCAGAGCATTTGTTGCAAGTAATTGCGCAACAGAACCGTGATTTCCTCTTAACAGCAATTCTGATTGAGGTGTTGATTCTCGCATAGTAACTGTTTTGGTTACGGGCAGTATGCTTGATACGGATTGTACCGGCATATTTGAACTAATATTTGTTCTATCTTCCTGTGATAATTTTGAAGAATATTTTTTATAAGGAAATTCAGAAATTGTTGTCATTTTATATTCATTTCCTGATGGTAAAAAGGTTATGCCCAAATCGGAAAATGTTGTTCGAATAAAATCATATTGATTATTGATATCATCAGCTGTAATAACTGTGCCTGATTGGAGTAACTTTGGTAAAGATGTTTTATAAAAACTTTCGAATTTATCAAAATCGTCTTTAGTAAAGTTTTCTTTATTTAGAATTTTTTCGTATGGTTTAAGTGCATTTTCTGCTTTTGATAGTTGTGCAATTATCGGATTTTGAAGTGCTTTATCCATATCTGTGGCTGCGCCTAACCCCTGTTGATGTTGTAATTGTGCTTTTAAGTAATAAACATAATTATTAAGAGCTTTTTCTTTATCTGATACAACTTTTAAGTCTGCATTATAAATATCTTCAATGTTGTTTTGAATTTCATTTAAATCGGCAAGAGCTTTTTCCGTATCGTTTTGCTTATAGTATGCAAGAGCTCTCAAATATAATACGGAATTGTAATTTGATACATGTTTTCTTAATAGTGATGTAGTATTATTAATTACTTCGTTGTAATTTCCGTTTATGTATTGTGCGATAGATTTATAATAAATACTGTTGTAATCGTTAGCGTTTAGATTTATTGCTTTATCGAAGGCTGCAATTGCGTGAGAGTTGTTACCTTGTATAAGTTGATTTAGTCCTATATACATATAGTATGTATTGCAGTTAGGATTATATTTTAAAGCTTTTTGGAAATAATCCGTTGATTTTTGCGCATCTTGTTGCGAAAAATTAGTTTCCGCATTGCTGTAATAAATTTGTCCTAAACTTGCTAATGATTCAAAATCATAAGGATTTAATGACAGAGCTTTTTCAAAAGATGTAATGGCTTCTTTTTCGCTGTCTAACCCGATTAAAGAAACTCCGTACAGGTAATGCCCCAAATAGTAGTCAGGGTAGTTTGAAGTCACTTTTTGCAATTTATAAAGGGCATCATTGTATTTTTTATTTTCTATATCAGTTATTGCTCCGTAAATTTCAGCATCTATTCCTTGTGGGTTCAATTCTTTTCCGTATTTTTGCGGACAATTTATCTGTGATATATCAGATTGTTTTGGCTGCGGTAGGTATATGTGTGAATTGTATTTTATCGCATTTTCGTATGATGTTGAGTATTCCGGATTGTTGAGTGCTTTTTGAGCATACATTAAACGGGCATATAAGTTTCCAAGTTCTGTGTTTTGAAGTTGCTCTGTTTTATCTGCTCCAAGAATAATTGCACTGACATATTTTGTATTTGTCATTAGTTTGTCGTCGTCTAGTTTAATGTTAACGGCAGATTGATAATCGCTTTGTGCCAAATCATATCTGCGCAGGGCATAATATGCATCACCACGTAATTTGTAACCTTCATATTTTTTAGGCTTTGAATTTATATACGAAGTCATATAGTTTATTGCCGTATCAAAATCTTTTTGATCAATTGCTTCCTGTGCTTTCTCCAGCGCAGCTTTGTTTGCTTTTATATTGTTATCAAAAACTTCATTTTGTACAAAATTGTCTGATAAATTGTTCTCGTCTGTTAAATCTTGTGAATATACTGAATTAGATAGGCTTAATAGCATTGCTATTGTGAATATACATATGTTTTTGTTTGTGTTCATCCTAAAATACCCCGTTTCTACTATGAAAATTATACTATATAATTTGAAAAAATTGAATAGTTTGTTATATTTTGTTATAATTAACATTATGAAAAGATGCAGTTGGGTAGATGAGAATTCAGAGATTTATATAAAATATCATGATGAAGAATGGGGGATGCCCAAATATGATGATCATGAATTATTCGAATTGCTTGTGTTAGAGTCTTTTCAGGCAGGTCTGTCTTGGTTGACGGTTCTTAAAAAGCGTGAAGATTTCCGAATAGCTTTTGATAATTTTGATGTAAAAAAAATTGCACTCTATGGCGATAATAAAGTTAATGAACTTTTAGATAATGAAAAAATAATTCGAAGCCGCGGAAAAATTAGTGCTGCGATTAATAATGCGAAAATATTTATTGATATTCAAAAAGAATTTGGTAGTTTTTCAAACTATATTTGGGGCTTTACTTCAGGTAAAATTATAAAAAATAAAGATGATAAATTCAATGTTTCTACCCCTTTATCCGATAAAATTTCTAAAGATTTGAAAAAACGCGGAATGAAATATGTCGGAACTGTTATAATATATTCGTATTTGCAATCTGTGGGTATCGTTAATGATCATGATACAAAATGTTTTAGATATTAGTATTTGTAATTATTTTTTGATATAATTATTTTATATTGAAAAGCCAAGGATAAATAGTACAACATGTTAAGATTATCAGATAAAATATTAGATTTAGGGAGACGTTTTTTTACGATTGTCGGCAAAAATAACAAGCCGACGTATCCTGTAATTGCTGTAGCAACTGCAAATGGGATATTCAAGCCGATATCGTCCTTAACCGATAAAAAAGAAAAGCCGCAGGCAAGAAAATATGCAGCATTAAGAGAATTTTGTACTGAATTTGTTGCGGTTCCGACATATTGGGCATGTGGAGCAGGAGCCGCTAAACTTGGAGATAAATTATTTAAAGAAAATCCGCAGAAAAGGACTGTTGCCAGAGCAAATATGATGTTTCTCGGAGTTTGCTCCGCAGCTTTTTTAGTAATCCCTGCAGTCTGTTCTTTGGGGTTAAAAGTTTTGGATGCTTTTAAAAAATCTCCAAAACGTGATGAGCCCGCAAAATTAAATTCTGCCGTTCAAAATATACAAATCGAACGTGATTCTGTCGGCTCTCCAAAATTCGGTGCAGTGTCAAGACCGCAAATGAATACTTTTGTAAACAGAGGAGGCTTAA
This sequence comes from uncultured bacterium, assembly GCA_900314375.1. Classification (GTDB taxonomy): domain Bacteria; phylum Cyanobacteriota; class Vampirovibrionia; order Gastranaerophilales; family Gastranaerophilaceae; genus Zag111. The sequence goes on along the minus strand of OMVC01000130.1, from coordinate 2,114 downwards.
AAATATGATTCCTCCAATTTTAACAAGTCCGATTTTATACAATATTACTCAAACAACTCAGGCGCAGGTAGGTATTGAAACAGGCTTGAAAGCTGTCGGACGTCCGGGATTTATTTTGCTTGATAATTCAATCGATAAAAATACTAAAAAATATTCTTCAATGAAAGAATTTTTATATCAGTTAACTTGTTTTACGGCATCTATGCTGGTTATTATCCCAATATTCAAGAAAGGTTCTTTTGCCATAGCTAAAAAATTCTACAAAGATGAACCTATATTACAGAAGTTTAAAAATTCCGATAAATTTAATAAGTTTTACAAACAAACTGATAAATCAAACAGAATACAAAAATTACGTGAATTATATGGCGAAGATGGCAAAAATTTTTCTGATGAAGTTTTAACTAATCATGTGAATTTTGCAAAAGGCATAATTGAATTCACTTCAATAGCAGGTTCTGTTTTAGGATTGTCAATAGTAGCTCCTATGATATCACGGCCATTGATAAGACCTGTATTAAAGGCCTTAAACCTTAATGAAAATAATGATGAAAAGCAAAATAATACAAATAATTCAGAACCTGCAAAACAGGTAAAAGAAATAGCAACGGTATAAATTATGCGAATAGATAATTCAAATATCTCATTTAGTGCAAATTTTAATAATTATGTAAAAATATTAAAACGTGATCAGGTTTCAGGTAAATATTTCCCTGCAGATGTGGCCTTTGTGACTATTGATTCGCAAAATATCTCAGATTTGAGGGCCCTAAAAGAAGTCTATGATAACTGGGGTCGAGATGTTTTAACGGAAGGTGTTTTAAATGCTGCAGTATCGAAATCATACGGTGATAAATATTTTTCAAGAAATAAAATTTATGCGCTTACCTCTCAATCAGAAAATTTTGAAAAACTAAACCCGTCAAAAATTCTTGGGGTTGCAGATATAAGGGTGTTAGGCAGTAAAGGTAATATCTTTTTAGAACATCTTAAAGTTTGTCCGTTTTTAAAAGGAGAGCAGAATCCTGATATAAAAAAAGTCGGAACTGCAATCTTGAATTCTTTGAAAGCAAAATTTGTTCAAATTTTTTTGGTTTCATTAAATAAACCAGAGGTAAAAGATTTTTACAGAAGAAACGCATTTAAGGAATTTACGGATACTTTGGGACATTTTTCTTGGCATCGAAAATGATAGAATTATTTGCAACATCAAATTTAAATAATATGAAGTAGAAAATTAATCAAATTTGTTATAAAATTACCTATGTATTAAACACAGAAAAATTACATGTGTAGAAAACCTGTATATGGCCTCGTAGCTCAGCAGGATAGAGCGGCGGTTTCCTAAACCGCGTCTTGCCCGCGTTCGACTCGCGGCGGGGCCAAATAAAAAAAAATAAGCGTTTGCTTGATTTTTTAACTGCCAGCGAGGAGAACGCCGTATAGCGTTCGGAGCGAGCGAGCCAAGTGCGTAGCCTTGAGCTGTAAAAATTCAAGATATATATTTTCTTTTTATACTACCAGTGCGAATACGCTGTAAATGCGCTTTTATGACCTCCTTATTTGTGCAAATTTATTTCTTAAATTTGGGAATAATTTGAACAAATGTTCTTCCAGACCGTCTAAAACTGTTATTGTATTGCAATTTTCATTTACGGATTTGTTTAAATATTTAAAAGTTGTTTTCATTTGTTCCACGGTACCTCGCAATGTCCTTAAACCGCCCCATCCCCCGTTAAGCGAACATGGAACGTCAAAGTCTGCAGTCATATATCTTTCTCCGTTTGGCAAAAATTCATTTATTGTTCTTACAAGTCCAAGTTTTTGCGCTTGCGGATTATTTTTACCTTGTAAAACAATTTTGGCAACATAATCGTTGTTTGCTATTGCTGTAGCTCTTGTACCTGTTTTGGGGTTTGTGACGGGTCCTGATGTTAATAGTTTTGCTATGCCTTTCGGTATTGATGTCATAATTTTTCCTTTCTTATGCAATGTAATTATTATTATTTAGGTCATTATTATTTGTGTCAGACAAATCATTTATTGTTTGTACAACTTTGTGGGTATTATCATAAATGTTATAAATGTCTGCAGCCTGTTCTCGAGCTTCTTTG